>CAYXTQ010000112.1:0-3135 GCA_964467845.1 uncultured Methanosarcinales archaeon
CCAACTATTTGTGCACTCGTTCCAGTTTTATTTTTTTTTTTATTATTTTTAAAAATTTTTCATTGAATTTTAAAAAAATTTTAAAAAAAAATATTGTTTAACTTCGTACTTAAGACAAACTATGTTTGATTTAATGTGTTTGTGCACCTATTGTTTTTTTTTTTTTATTTAATGATGTTTTATTATTTATATTGATTTTTTTTTTTTTAATGGTTTTATTGAGTTCATTGTTGTTTCTTTTTTCTGAAATGTCAGAAATCAAAGATTTCTGAGCATGCTCAAGAAACGCACTGATTTTTTTTTTTTTGATAAAGTTTTCGCTTCATTACAATACTACTTGCGTTTCTTGACATAAACAAACCAAGAAACATTTACTATAATCAAAACAATTACAAGTAAAACTAATATGTTATCCCTTGTAAATAATTTTGTTTTTTCAGCTACTACATGGGCAGTTGGTTCTAATGTAGTACTTATACTGTCAATATTTACCTGGGTTTCTATTAATCTCTCAGTTGTTTTATCTGCATAATGTATTTTTAACAAAACATCATATAATCCAATTTGAACATCCTTTGTGTCCCAGTAAGATTGTAATTTAGCTTTCTCATAAGCAGGAATATCAATTGAAGCAGTTTTAGATTGAGTGTAAATAGTTCCTTTTTTGTCTTTAACAGTTAGTTCTCCGTAAACATCTTTAATTATTTCATTCCATTTGCTTTCAAGATAAATATCAAATCTTGCAACCCCTCCTAAAACAAAGTCATTTACCTCAACCTTTGATATCTCTATAAACAAGTTGCCAACATTAAAGTTCTTCTCTAAATTAATCCTTTGTCCGTCATAATCAACTTTGACAGTTGCATGATAAACCCCTGGATTAACATTTGGTTGCCAACTGGCAATTAATTTTGTTTGCTCTTTAGACTTAATTGCTTGTTCATCAGAGTAAACCTCTGCTATCTTCTCATAAGTTGCACCATATACTATAATGGTTGCCTTTGCTTTTTTAATATCCTGCTGGCCAAAATTATAAATTGGAATTGTGAATATAATTGGTTTGTCTACCTCTGCCTGGGTTATAATTAAATCAGCCTCTGCATATAATCCAGGATAAGGCACTCTAACAATAACAGTTGTAACTACTGAAGATACTGCGCTTATTACAGCAGCTGCCTCTTCTGTTGCAAACTCTTTTGGAAACTCTAATATCGTAATCTTTGCTTCATGCGTTCCTGGCTTGTCCATCTTTTGAGGAAGATTTAATTTAAAGCTTAAACTCTTTGAATCCTCTTCTGCTTTAACACTAACTAATGTAGTTGTTAGTTCAATATACTGTGCTAAAGGACCTTCTGCATATATAACAGCTTTAAAGTCTTTATGCTCATTATTTATAACCCTTACAGTAATTTCATGGCTGCCTGGCTCAAAGTCAATAATTGTTTTTACAGGGCTTACTCCAATAGCCAAAGCTGTATTTATTAAAATCATGCTCATTAATATGTATAATATTATTTTACTCATGATGATGCCTCAGCTTTAAACACAATTACACTACTTACACCACCAGGTGGTTCATTAACTGGGACCTGCACCCTTATCTCTAATTCAGCCCTATCATTAACATCAGTAAAATTCAGAACTTTTATTGCCTGTATTGCAGCTGTATAATCAATACCACGCATATTTACCCAAGTACTTGTATTAGACTGGTTATAATTGAAAGAACCATTTTCAGGTGTATAATTTGCAACTATGTACTGGAATGATGAATCATTTATCTTTTGAGTTATCCATAAATCTGATTGTGCATAAACAGAAACATTAACATCCACATTCCCATCATTTTCCACTATAAATGGTGTTGGAATATCATCTGTAGTATCAGCAACTTGTCCAGGAGATAATGCTCCTAAATTAACCAATCCAGTTACCTCTATTATTGAGACAGATTGTACAGTAATGTTTCTTACTTCACTCCAACTACCATTATCATTACCATCATTTGCCCTTACAGTCCAATTGTAAACCTTGTCTAAATCTAATTGTTTTGAGGGAGGTACAGTATAATTTGTAGTTGTAATTCCAGTTTGTTCTATTTGTGCGCATGTAGGACAATCAATAACAATTGTATAGGTTAATGTATCAACAGAATCATTTACATCTAAGTCAATAGGAGCAGTCCAGTTGAATGTTGGGGTTCTGTTAGTCGTGTTATGGTTGTTTGGCGGAGATGTTAGCTGAGGAGCTTCAGGAATCATATTTGAGATATTAATTTTAGTTGTATTTTGTTTGGTTGTATTTATCTTCCCATCAAAACACCACACAGTTGCATACCATAAATTATGTTTTGTAAGGTTACCTTGAGTTATATTTTGAACATTTGTCCTAGTTCCTGTAGTTACAGTGGTAGAAGAAGATAAAGCGTTTATCTTATTCGTTCCATTATAAGCATCCCAGAAAGCAGTTATAGTATCAGTTGCATTATCCAAGTCTGAACAAGTTATATTTAATTCTAAGGAATCATTTGTATAAGCAGTTGTAGGAGTTAAAGTATGATTTGCTAAAGTTGGAGGAGTATTAGTTATACCGCAGCAAACCCTATTACTATAGTAAGAGCAATTAGCAACATGAGCATCTGTATTATTTAACCAATCAGATGATGCATATGAAACTAAACAAGTTTCATTAGCTCCGCAATTATACCTTCTATAATTACAGACAATATTATTATTATTTGCAGAGATGCATGCATCATACTCATAGGTATTAACACTTGGTTCTTGTACATGAGCATTTGTTCCATTAGACAATAATAAGAATGTTGAGTCAGAGCAATCTGTTGTTATAGTGTCTCCAACAGCATTAGCCTCACAGCAAACAGTCCATGCATAACTTGCTATAGATGTATTTTCTGCATGTGCATTCTCATTACCTCCAGAATCATTCTGCAAGTATAATACTTTAGTATAGCTACAATCAGCTGCTTTTGTTATAGAGCAATTTATGGAAGGAGTGACATCTGAATAAGTAACATAAACTAGTAAAATTAATGCAAAAATCCAAATTATTATTTTCTTATTCATTTCTTTTTTTTTTTTATTGATATTTTTTTTAATGAATTTTTTTTTTCCA
>CAYXTQ010000113.1:0-3128 GCA_964467845.1 uncultured Methanosarcinales archaeon
CTAAAAGCCAATTACTCTCTGTATTTGGAAAATTTCTGAGCATGCTCAAAAACCATACACTATCAATGTGCACATAAAAATATTCCACCATCTCTGATGGGTGGTTTTTGACAAAATTAATAAACAAACCCTTATTTATAAATGTTTAAGAGCCTGTAGCCTAGCTTGGTGAGCAAGCGAACCTTTGCTCAGGTAAATGGGGCAACTGCCTCCTATGCTGATGATTAACCCTTGGAGTAGTTCCTTTAATGGAATGAAGAGAGTTATATGAAGCTGAAAAAAGCAGTAGGTCGAGGGTTCAAATTGAACGAAGAGGTCCACCCACTTTGTTCGTGGAAGTCCCTCCAGGCTCGTTTAAAATGATTAATCCAAATTACTTAAAGGAAGGTGTGAGGATATTTAGAAGAGCTATATATTTAAGAAAGCATGGCTTTAAAAAATATAAAGGAAATGCTAAAGAGATATGTACTCAAATAGTAAGGGATTGCTGGAATAAAGAATATTTTAAGACAAGCAACGGGCATTTTTGCCAGTTTTGGACCAGGGATTTTGGTTTTTGCACAGAACCATTAATTAAAATTGGTTATAAAAAAGAAGTTAAGAAAACATTACAGTATGCTTTAGATGTTTTTTCAAAATATAATAAAGTCACAACCACTATATCTGAAAATAATGTTCCATATGACTTTCCTTATTATGCTCCAGATTCTCTTGCTTACCTGGTAAGAAGTCTTAGGATAAGCAATTCTATAGATTTAATAAAAAAAAAAAAAGAATTTTTAAACAGAGAAATAAATAAGTTTTACGATGTAGTTATAGAAAAAGACACAGGTTTAGTGAGGAAGGATAAATTATTCTCTTCTATAAAAGACTTTGCAGTAAGAAAGTCCTCATGTTATGATAATAGTATAGCTGCAATGTTAAGTGATGAATTAAGAAAAATTAAAATTCTGGAAAATCCTTTAAAAGAGTACAATTTTAGAAAAAATATTAAAGATAATTTTTGGATTAATGGTTACTTTATAGATGATCTTTCAGGAAATTATTTTATTACAGGAGATGCTAACATATTTCCTTTTTACTTTGAGATATTTACAGAAAAAGAGATGTTAAGGTCTGCTTTAGAGAAAATACAATCAATGGAGCTTGATAAACCATTTCCATTAAGGTACTATAATCATATACAAAAAGAACAAAAAATGATTTTACTGGATAAAATTATAAAAAATTATGAAAGGGATACTGTATGGTGGCATATTGGAGCAATTTATATAAGCTTAGTTAAAAAAATTAACAAGGAAAAGGCACGTTTTTATATCAACCAATATAAACATATTATTGAAAAATACAGAAATTATTTGGAGTTATTTAATCCAGATAGTACACCTTATAAGAATCTTTTTTATTGTACAGATGAATCAATGTTATGGGCAAGTATGTATTTGGATTTGTTACACTAATTTTTTTAGAATCTGCATCACTTTCTTACCATCAATTTTTCCTCTGTATTTTCCCATTACTATACCCATATATGCCCCAATGCTTAAATTAGGTTTTTCATTAATTATTTTTTTTATCTCTTTCTCTAGCTCATTGTCAGAAATTCCTTTGTATTTATCAATGTCAACTTTTTTATTTTTTATTTTTTCCACTAATATCTCAAAGACCGCCTCTTTATTGATTTTTTTTTTATCTAAATAACCTAATACCTCTTTAAAATCCTCTTCTTTTAATTTATTAGTATCTAAATTGAATCTTGTTCTAATTTCTTTAGGTGTGTTTACTAATGTGTTGGCTATAAAACTTGTCTCAATATTTTTAAAAAGGTCAATATAATCTGAAATTTTTATCTTTCTTTTTACTAATTCTTCAGCTAATTCTTTTCTTAATTTATACTCTTTTTCTAAAACACTGCTTTTTTCTGATATTAATTCAGGCAATTTTATTTTTGCTAGCCTTTCTTTTGTAATTCTTATTGGGGAGACATCTGTTTCTATATACATTCTATCAGCACCAGGCATGGGCCTTAGGAAAGAGGTTGTAAAATCAGGCTCTGCTTTTCTTACTCCTTCTTTTAATTTTTTTCCCTGTTTTATCAACTCTAACTGTCTTTTTACTTCGAATTCAATAACTTTTGGGATAGAACGCAAATCTTGAAATCCTTTTATTTCTGTTCTTGCACCTTCTTTAATAGAAACATTTACATCCTGCCTTATTGAGCCAATACCTCTTTTACATCCTTCTGTTGATCTTAAAACCATACCTAAATAGGTAGCAACTTCTTTAGCATGCCCTGGGTTTTTAATATCTGCAGCTGTGCCTATCTCTATAAGAGGGATTCCTAATCTATCTAATCTGTATTTTGTGTATTCTTTTGTATCTTCAATCTTCTGTGCAGCCTCTTCTTCTAAACATATCATTGATATGTCAACCCTTCCCTGAGAAGTGTCAATATAACCATCAGTTGCTATTAGTGCAGTTCTTTGAAATCCAGATGTGTTACTGCCATCTACAACAGTTTTTCTCATAACTTGTACTTCATCAACAATTTTAGCATTTAATAGTAAAGAAACTTGTAGTGCAGTATCTAATGCTTCTTGGTTTGTAGGATGGGGAGGTTCCTCATCATACTCAACTAAACATGTATCTTCAGAATTACTTTCATAAATGAACTTTTTTCCTTTGGCCATTTCGTGTTCGGCTGCAATATCAATTTTTCCTAATTCTCCTGCTGAAGCCCTTAACATTCTTTCAGTTCTTAGATCAGCTTCCTTACTACTATTAATAGAAGGACAATTACAAAAAAGCTTTCTACCGGACAATTGCTGGTGAATCTCTAAGCCACAACGGAATCCTAATTTGATGTAATCTATCTCTCCCATATTACATTACCTTTTTGTTTAATTTGTTTTATTCTGTGTAAAGGAATATTAACCTCTTCTTCATCTCTTTTAACAACCATAAAGTTGCCTTCAATATTTTTTATATTAACAAAGGCGATTTCAATTTTGTTTTTGTTAATTCTATCAAAATAAACAACTGAAAAATCATCCTTATTTAAATTTTTGTCCCATTTTATTTTATTGAGTAAGTCTATAATCCTCATAAGAACTCATCTGGCTCAAGCC
>CAYXTQ010000114.1:0-3118 GCA_964467845.1 uncultured Methanosarcinales archaeon
TCAAATCAGGCCCACATAATATAACTATAATAAGTGAAGATAATGCTGGCAACAAGGATTATAAAAATATAATTTTTAATGTTATTTAATTTTAATCCCTTATTGATTATTACATTTTTCATCTAAATTTTCATAAAATATTTATACTCTAAAGTAATTCCATTCTAAATAATAAACCTCTACAAAGACAATAAGAAATTGATTTTTACTTGATAAAAATCATGGTGATAGAGTTCTTATTGTTGTAGAAAGGAAAGAATAAAATTAGTTGCTATTTGGGTTGAATTAATATGGTCTTTATTTCTATAAAAAAACGTATAGAGGATATTGCTAATGGAGCTTATATTGAAATTAAGCTTGTTAACGAATACATGGATAAGATAGGTGAGTGTGGGATTAGCAAACCGCACTGGCAAATCTTCAAAAGCAAAGATATTAAACAAGAAGATAAAAGGTACATATTAGAAGAGCGTAATGGAATGTATATTGTAATAAACACTTACGAATTAATAAAGCAAACTGAAGGGGAAAAAAAAATACCTCCACATGACAAAGTTGAAGAATTTCAAGAACCGCCCGATGATTATATTATTCCTTAAGAACCTAAACCAATGAAAAAGGTTTCAAGCTTTTTTTTTTTTTGTTTTGCAAAACCGAAACATTTAAATATCACCATTACAAAGTAGTTACTATTTAGGGTATTTGGTGATAATATTGAAGATTGTTAAAGCTATTGTTGAACTGTATAGAAAGGCTGCAACTGAATTGCCAGATGATGTAGTTAATTCTATAGTTAAAGCACAAAGAAAAGAGAAGAGGGGTTCTATTGCTTATAAGACATTTTCTCAAATTATTGAAACAATAAAAATAGCTAAAGAGAAAAAAAATCCAATTTGCCAGGATACTGGAATGCCTATATTTTATGTTAAAATTCCTGCTGGGACTAGCATAAGAAAGATTTCCCAGGAAATATTGAATGCAACAAGGATTGCAACAAAGGAAGTTCCATTAAGAAGCAATTCTGTTTTTACTTTAAATAATAAAAACACAGAAAATAGCGTAGGCTTAAGCGAAGATAAAACCAATATTCACTTACCAATTATCTATATTGAAGAGCACGATAAAAAGGAAATAATTATAGATTTGTTGTTAAAAGGCGGTGGAAGCGAGAATGTAGGCAGGCATTATAGTTTGCCAGATAAAACATTGAAAGCTGGCAGGGATTTAGACGGAGTTAAAAAATGCATTATAGATTGTGTTAAAAAAGCAAAAGGATTTGGCTGTCCTCCTGGAATTGTTGGAGTTAGCTTTGGCAGCCCTAAAGATTTTGTTGCACAAGAATCAAAGAAGCAGTTATTAAGAAAATTGGATGATACTAATGAAAATAAAATTTTAAACAAATTAGAAAAGAATTTATTAAAAGAATTAAACAAATTAAATATTGGCGTTATGGGCTTAGGCGGAAGAACAACTGTTTTGGGAGTTAAAATTAAGGCTTTACATAGACATCCTGCTTGTTTTTTTGTTGATGTTTCTTACAGTTGCTGGGCATTAAGAAGGAAAAGATTAATATACTCAAAAAAGATAATCCAATACAAGTGAGTGAATTATAGAATTAATTATATGCTAAGAGAAATTATCTTTTTTGGTATCCTAGAAATCCTTATATAATGGATTTCTATGATATAACAACGGTAAAGTTTTAATAGAGTAGTTTTTTTTTTAATTAAAATAAATTATTGGTTAAATTTATATTGAAGTCAGTTAATCATTTGAATAAATAAAATAATTAAAAAATTAAAATGAAAATAAGCGTTATTGGAGCAGGACAGGTTGGAGCAACAGCAGCTTTAAGGATAGCTGAAAAAAAATTAGCTAAAGAGATAATTCTTGTTGATATTGTAAAAGGATTGGCTAAAGGCAAGGCTTTAGACATGAGCCAGGCTTTGCAATTAGAGGGAAATGATAGCAAAATAATAGGCAGTGAGGATTTTGAGGCAATAAAAAATTCTGATATTATTGTTTGCACTGCTGGCTTAACCAGAAAGCCTGGAATGTCAAGAGAAGATTTATTGGAAAAAAATACTGAAATAGTTAAATCTATTTGCGAGCAAATAAAAAAATATTGCCCTAATTGTATATTAATTATGGTTACAAATCCTTTAGACCTAATGAGTTATTTAGCTTTAAAGGTAACTGGTTTTGAAAGAAAAAAAGTTATTGGTATGGCTGGTGTTTTGGATTCAGCAAGGTTTGGAACTTTTATAGCAGAAGAATTAAAAATTTCTAAGAAAAAAGTAAAACCAATGGTTTTAGGAGGACATGGAGATTCAATGGTTGCATTGCCAGAGCATACTACAATTGGAGGGGTTTCAATAACTAAAAAATTATCTAAGGAAAAAATAAAAAATATTAGTGAGAGAACAAGAAATGGTGGAGCAGAGATTGTAAATTATCTTGGAACAAGTGCTTTTTATGCTCCTGCTTATTCAATAGCAAAAATGGTTGAAGCTATTGTCAAAAACACAAAAGAGATTTTACCTTGTTCAGTTTATTTAAATGGAGAATATGGATATGAAGATATTTTCCTTGGAGTTCCTGTAATGCTAGGAAAAAATGGTGTAGAGGAAATAATTGAATTAAAATTAAGTGAAGAATCAAAGAAGGAGTTAGATAATAGCGCTAAAATTACTAAAGAAAATATTAAGACTCTCAAATTAAATCAATGAAAAATCAATAATAAAAATCAAAAAAAAATAATAATAAAAATGAAAGAAATTTTTCTTAAAATTCCTTTAAAAGAAAAAGAAATAAAAAATCTTAAAGTAGGAGATAATGTAAAATTAACTGGAGTAGTTTTTACTGCAAGAGACTTGGCTCATAAATATTTAGTTGAAGAAAATCCTGAATTTAAGGATGAATTAATGAATGGAGTAATATATCATTGCGGGCCTTTGGTAAAAAAAAGGATAATCAACTATAAAGTTGTTTCTGCTGGACCTACTACAAGCAAGAGAATGGAGAAATATATGAAAAAAATAATAAAAAAATATAAGATTAAAGCTATAATTGGAAAAGGCGGTTTTAGTAAAGATTTATTAAAGGTTTTCAAAAAATA
>CAYXTQ010000115.1:0-3117 GCA_964467845.1 uncultured Methanosarcinales archaeon
AGTTTGAGGATGAGGAAATTTTAAAAGAAAAGAGGAAAGGAAAGGAAAAATGATAAACAATCTGCCGGAAACAGAGTTATTTGCTCAGGGGCACAGGGCATGCGCTGGTTGCGGCGCAGCTTTAGCTATGCGGCTTGTTTTAAAAGCCTCTGGCCATAACACAATTGTTTGTCATGCAACTGGCTGTATGGAAGTTGTTAGTACTCCTTACCCAGAGACTGCCTGGAAAATCCCATGGATACATGCTGCCTTTGAAAATGCAGCAGCAGTTGCATCTGGAGTTGAACGTGCTTTGAAAAAATTGAACAAAAAGGTTAATGTCTTGGCTATTGGTGGTGATGGAAGCACATTTGACATTGGTTTACAGGCTTTAAGCGGTGCAATTGAAAGAGGTCATGATTTTTGTTATGTTTGTTATGACAACGAAGCTTATGAAAATACTGGAATTCAACGCTCAGGTGCAACTCCAAAATATGCCTCTACAACAACTTCTCCTGCTGGAAAGGTTATTCATGGAAAACAAGAATGGCAAAAATCAATGCCATTTATCATAGCATCTCATGGAGTGTATGTTGCAACTGCAAACATCGCATTTCCGCAAGATTTAATTGCTAAGGTTCAAAAAGGCTTAGCTATTAAAGGTCCTGCTTATGTGCAGGTAATGGCTCCATGCCAGCCAGGTTGGAAACACGAACCTGATGCCGCTATTAAGCTTTCAAAATTAGGTTTTCAGACAAATATTTACCCATTATTTGAGATAGAAAATGGTTATGTTAAGATTAATAAAAGAAATGATAACCCAAAGCCAGTAGAAGAATTCTTAAAACTACAAGGAAGATTCAAGCACTTGACTCCAGAGCAAATAAAAGAAATACAAGAACATGTTAACCAAGAGTATGATAAATTGGTTAAATTAGAAGAAAGTAAGTTAAAGATATTTTAAAAAAAAAAATTATCTCTTAAATTTTCTTATTACCTTTTTTACTTTTCTTTTTACCCTCTTCGGAACTTTTTTTCTTGCTTTTTTTAAAATATGTTTTGCTAATGCCTTCCCTTCCTTTTTGACTATTGGTCTTACTCTCTTAATAATTCTTTTAGCAGTAGCTTTTCCTTCTTTTTTTAGGCTGTTAATGTACTTCTTTTTTTTTTTTGCTTCCTCAAGCATTTTTTTTACTAAAGCCTTGCCTTCTTTTGGAGAAATCTTCTTAGATTTAACTAATTTCTTAACCTCTTTCTCTGCTTCCTCTTTAGTTATAGAAACAATTTCTACACCAAGCTTTAAAATTCTTTTTAAAGTTGTGAACATTGTTTTCACCTCTTTATTTATCAATATTTAATTTACCATTAATTATTATATTAAAATCTTTACAATTAATTGTGCACTTGTTTCAGTTATTTTTATTTTTTTATTATTAATTAATATAAAAATTTAAAAAAAAAATAATTGTGCAATTCCATCATTAAGACAAACTTTGTTTGCCTAAACTCTTTGTGAACCTAATGATTTTTATTATTATTATTATTATTATTTTATTGAATTCCTTTTTAATGATTTTTAATATTGAATTTTTATTTAAACTTATCGCTTTTCTTTGATAATAGATGCTATCAACAAAATAATAAGGAAAAATGCTAATGAAAATCCAAAAAAAGAAAATAAAGGCATATCTAAAAAAGATATTTGGTTGTAAGGCATTAAAAAAGCTGAAGCTATTATCAAAGCTGTAATTATTAAGCCTAAAGTAACTCTGTTGCTTGATTTATCCATTTCTACTGTTAAAGTTCGTATATCCTTATCTATAGATTTTAAATCATAATCAGCTTCTTTCGCCTTTCCTAATAATAAATTTGTTTTTTCTGGTAAATTTATTATAAAATCTTTTAATTTATTTGACTGATAAATTAACCTGCTATAGATATACTTAGGAGATGTTTTCCTCCTTATTAATTTCCTCAAAAAAGTTTTACTGCTTTTAACCAATTTAAAATCAGGATTAAACTTTAAGGCAATACCTTCTAAAGTTACTATTGTTTTTCCAAACAACACAAAATCCAAAGGAAATTTAACCTTATGTTTGTGAGCTAATCCTAAAACCTCTTCTAAAACATAACTTATCTTTATATCATTCAGAGAAGCTGTTTGCAAGGGCTTTATTATTTCCTCAAGATCTATTTTAAACAGAGTTAAATCCTTGTCCTCCATTAAACCCATTTCCAAAAAAACTTGGGTAATTTTATCTACATCATTTTCTATGACACCACAGAATAAATCCATACATTTTTTTTTTAAATCCTCATCAAAATAACCAACTATACCAAAATCTACAAAACTTATTACATTATTTTTCAAAACTAAAATATTGCCTGGATGCGGATCTGCATGAAAGAATCCATGAACAAATATTTGCGTTAATGAGGCCTCAAAACCATTTTTTATTATTTTTTCAATATTAATTTCTTTTTTTTTCACTTCCTCTATATTATGTAACTCAACAGCATCTAAAAACTCCAAAGTCAGTATTTTTTCAGTAGTGTATTCCTCATAAACCTTCGGAATATAAACTGTCTTGGAATTTTCAAAATTACTTCTGAATATTTTTGCGTTTTTTTGCTCTATTTTAAAATTTAATTCTCTGTGGGTCCATTTTGAGAACTCTTCCACAACACCTACTGGCCTATATTCTTGTAAACTTGGAAAATGCTTTTCCAATAGATTAGCAAAATAAAACATAAGATCTATATCATGCTCCATTATTTCCTTTATATTAGGTCTTTGAACCTTAACAGCAACTAACTCGCCTGTTTTTAATTTTGCCTTATGAACTTGTGCTATAGACGCTGCTGCTATTGGTCTTTCCTCAAAATTAGAAAAAATATTATTTAATGGTTTTTTAAATTCATTTTCAATTTCCTTTTTTACTTGTTCAAAAGGAAACGGAGGCACTTCATCCTGTAATTTTTCTAGCTCTATGATGTATTCTTTCGGAAGAATATCCGGCCTTAAACTTAATAATTGCCCAAGTTTAATAAAAGCCCCGCCTAATTCCTGCATTAAGAGCCTTATTTTATAAGGTTTTGTTTCTGTTTCTTCAAACCTCTCTTTCTGCAATCTTTGTT
>CAYXTQ010000116.1:0-3070 GCA_964467845.1 uncultured Methanosarcinales archaeon
GATTATCATGACTCTGTTAGGGGGAAAGGAGTTTATAAGGAAGTAATAGAAGCAATAAAAAAGTTGAATAAGGAAGGTATTAGACCACGGATTAATGCTGTTATAACAAAGGCAAATTATGATAAAGTTGATTTTTTGGCAGGGCTAACAAAGAGGTATGATGTATTAGTTACTTTTACGTGGGTTGTCCCACAAACTAAGGACGGAAAAAAATATATGTTACCAAAAGATAAGCTGTTAAAGGTTGTAAAAAAAATAAAAGAGTTAAAGAAATTGAATAATAGGATAGTAGTGCCTGACGAATATCTTAAGAGGATTGAGGATTATGTTACAGGAAGGGTTAAAAATTTTCAGCCAAGGTGTATTGCAGGTAGGGGGTTTGTTGTATTATCACCATTTGGAGAGGTTACATATTGTCTTGATAAGTTTAAAGCTAAGAGACTTATTAAAGATGTAAATGTTAATAAACAATTAAAGTCATTGTCAAAGCCAAGATGTGATTGTACTTATAGATGCTATTTTATGGATAATATTAATTATTCATTAAGGCCGGGTAGATTATTTAAATTAGTACTTAATTCAATTAGTGGAAACGGTCCTTACCAATAATAAAATGATATTAAAAAATGTTATAAGGTTTATGCCGAGGTTAATGGCTTTTAGGTTAGCAAGAGTTGGATTAATAAAGCCACCACACCCGTTATTAATGAATTTCAGTGTTACAAACAGGTGTCAAAGTCATTGTTTGACATGTAATATATGGAAATTATATAAGGAGAAACCTGAACTAAGAAAAAAAGAGCTAAAGATTGATGAAATAGAAAAAATATTCAAAGGAATGAGGCCTTTGTTGTTATTTAATATATGTGGGGGGGAACCCTTTTTAAGAGATGATCTTTATAAAATATGCGAATTAGCATATAAGTACCTTAAACCTGCTGTGATGCATTCTCCGACAAATTGTTTGGCTCCAAAAAAAATTGAATACCAAATGAGTAAAATATTGCCGAAGATAGGAAAAACACCATTTACACTGAAATTATCTCTTGATGCAATAGGTGAAAAACATGATTATATACGTGGAACTCCTGGCAATTTTAAAAAAGTAGTTGAAACTTATAACAGGGTGGTAAGGTTAAAGAAAAAATATCCTCATTTTTACTTAGATGCTGGAGTTACTGTTTCAAACTTAAATTTGAACGACCTGGAAGAAATTACAAGCTGGGTAGAAAAAAACATGCCAGAACTTGATACATTTGTGCATGAGATTGGAGATTTAAGAGGAGAATTATTCAATAAAGATATGGATATAAGACCTACAG
The DNA here is from genome assembly GCA_964467845.1 of uncultured Methanosarcinales archaeon. GTDB lineage: Archaea > Nanobdellota > Nanobdellia > Woesearchaeales > CAYXTQ01 > CAYXTQ01. Next base: position 1,323 of record CAYXTQ010000116.1, read on the forward strand.
GAGAAGATTATACAAAAGCTGAGCAATTTCTCACAAACGAAGTAAAGAAGAAAATGAAGACTGCAAGGAGGATTAGCAGAATGATCCTAGCATTAAAGCTTGTTTATTATGATAGAGCTGCAAAGGTTATGAGGAAAAAAAAAAGAGCAGTGCCTTGTTATGCTGCTATAAGTAATGCACATATGAATCCTTGGGGTGGGTTATGGCCTTGTAATATTCAAGCTTTTGACAAAGAGATGGGAAACTTCAGGGATTTTAACTATAATTTTGATAAATTATGGCATAGTAAAAAAGCAAATGAAGTTAGGAAATGGATTAAAGGAAAGCATTGTTATTGTCCATTGATAGGGCAAGCGTTTCTTGATACTATACTGAGTCCTAAAGAGTGTTTTAAAGCTATTATGTATTTTTTTGGTCTTAAAAGATGAAGGTTTGCATGATTGTTCATAATCCTCCAAATCAAGGGGGCATTGTACAATATTGTATATTGTTAGTTAATGAATTGAATAAAATTGGGAATATTAAAGTAAAGCCGGTTGGCTTTAAAAGTTTATGGCCAAGCTTTTTATACCCTGGTAATGAGCCAGATGCAGATGCAAATGCAATTGACTTTGATGTTAAATCAAGGAATATTATTACATGGTATAACCCATTAAGCTGGGTTAAGGCTTGGTCAATAGCAAGAAACTTTGATATAATACATTTTCATTGGTACACAATATTGTTTGCTCCAATATATTATGTTATCTTAAAATTAAATAAATTTTTTTCAAAGAAAAAAGTTGTTGTGACATGTCATAATATTGAACCTCATGAGGATTCTTTTCTTGACAAAATTTTAATAAGAGCTGTTTTTTCAAAAGTAGATCATTTTATTGTTCATGCAAATGAAAATAAAGAAAGATTAATGAGGAAATATAAAATAGGTGCTAATAGAATAAGTATAATACGTCATGGAACTTTTGGTTATTTTACAAAATGGTCAAAAGAAAGTAAGAGAGAGTTAAGGAATGAGTTTAAGATTGATGATAAGGTTAAGAATATTATTCTTTTTTTTGGTTATATCAGAAAATATAAAGGACTGAAGTACCTTATAAAGGCTATGCCTAGTGTATTAAAAAAAGAACCCAATACTAAAGTTGTTGTTGCTGGTGCATTATGGGGAAAGTGGAATAAGCAGTATGGGAAGTATATTAAAAGGTGTAAGCTTGAAAATAATTTTATTATAAACCCTTATTATGTTCATGATGTTGATGTACATAAATACTTTGATGTTGCAGATATTATAGTATTACCATATTTTAATACTGAACAGACGATAAGTGGACCTTTACTTGTAAGTTTTGCTTTTAAGAAGCCATCTATTGTTTCAAGTTGCGGAGGAATAGGTAACTTAGTTGATAATGGTAAAAATGGGATTTTGACAGAACCGGGGAATGTAAATATGCTAGCAGATAAGATTGTTTCTCTTTTAAGAAATAAAAAATTACAATTAACATTAAGTAAAAATGCAAAAAAAAGTGTTAAAGGGCATACATGGGATAAAGTTGCTATACATTATTATAACATATACAAAACTATAATAAATAGATAAGTATCATGGAAAAAATTAAAACCAGAATAAAAATAGTTTATAATTTAGCAAATCAATTAAAAAAAAAAATTGGCTTTTTAATGATAATTATAGGCCTTCTTATAATTTTTTTTCTAATCAAAAAAGCAGGATTTAAGGAATTATTCAATATAAT
>CAYXTQ010000117.1:0-1418 GCA_964467845.1 uncultured Methanosarcinales archaeon
ATGTCAAAAACTCTTGGTTTTTGAGCACGATCAGAAATTTAAAAAATTTCTGACGCTTAATTTATCATTAGGTTTTTTTTTTATTTATTTTATTAAAATCATTGAATTAAAATTAAAAAATAAAAAAAAAATATTGGTGTTATCTTATCATTAAGACAAACTTTGTTTGCCTTATTGCGTTTGTGCACCAAATTGTTTTTTTTTTTTTTAATTGATTTATTGAAGTTTTATTATTGGATTATTAATATTGATTTTTTATTTGTTTTATTAATTAAAATATTACCCCCTAATACTATAATTAATCCTTTATCTTTATAAATATTTTGCCAAAGAAAATCTATAACTGCTTTTTTAACTCTTCTATAATATTAACTGGTGTTGGATCAATCTTATACTTCAAAGCCAGGAAATAAGAAGCCCAGTCTCCAATATAAATAGCAGAAAATATCTTGTTTAGCAATGAACTGCCGGTTAGAGCTATTTCAGTTACTGCAACATTTTTCTTCTTAATTAAATTCTTTGTTGCATCCATCTGTTTTCTCAGATTCATGTAATCTTCATCATCCTTAAAAATTATTACATAATAATTTGCCCTTAAATTTGCAAAACCATTTATTTCATTATGATCCAATTCCGGGAATACATTGCAAAAAGCATGTATCTTTGTGTTTTCATTAAAGTTTATTTTCCATTTATAGCCTATAATCTTTAGTCTTTCAGAAGTGTATATCAGAGGAATTTTATTTTCCAATTTGTTTGCTATATCCTTTGCCTTATCCCTTAATACTGTTTTTTTCAATATCTCAATTAATTTCATAATTTCATTAGTTCTGTCTGTTATTAATTTTGAATTCTGCAAAACTGTTATAATAGTAAAAAATAAAAAACCATATGCCAGCCTTGGCTGTAATCCTTTTGGAACTAAGATATAATCAATGCCCTGCTTTCTTGCAAGTGTCTCAAGTTTTCCACCTGATGTTATAACAACTATTTTTGCTCCTTTCCTTAAAGCATTCCTGTAAGCATGCAGTGTTTCATCAGTATTGCCAGAATAACTAATGACAAAAACTAAGGTTTTCGAGTTTGTAAAATCAGGCAAGAAATAATCTTTATTAACATAAACTGGTATTTTTGAATCATGCAGATATGCTTTTAATATATCTCCTGCTAAAGCACTTCCACCCATTCCTGTAACGATTATCTTATCAACATTCTCCTTAATTTTAAAATGCTCAGCTAACTTTAAAGCATCCATTATCTGCTGAGGAAACCTTTCTAATATAGTGTACATATCCCTTGTATCAATATCAAACCTGTCTTCTTCCATAGTAGTTTAGGTATATTTACAGAATTATTTAAAGGTTTGTATTTTTCTTTATTTCAGTAAAGTTTATATACACTTATTTAATAACACCTTA
>CAYXTQ010000117.1:1518-3040 GCA_964467845.1 uncultured Methanosarcinales archaeon
GAACCAAGTGAATTAAAAATTAAGGTTGGAACATTAGTAACATGGAAAAATGAAGATTACATAGACAAAGACAAAGGAACAGGAAGATCTCATACAATAGCAGAGTGGAATGACTACTTCAGAAGTGAACGTTTAGAGCCAGGAGATTCTTTTAGTTTTACATTTACAGAACCAGGAACTTATGAGTATAGATCAATAACAGCTCCAGGTGCTAAAGGCACAATAATCGTTGAGTAAGCCAACGAAGTTGGTGCCGAAAATGAAACATTTTCGAGCATTTTTTTTTTTTTATTTTTTAATTATTGATTAATTTTAATTGAATTCTTATTAATGATTTTGTTTCATATTGATTATTTTATTTATTGGTTTGAAAACAAGGTTTTCAAATCCACGGAAATCTTTGATTTCCTTTGAATTCACATTTCCCTCTAGTTAACTTTAAATAATAGTTAGAAATATATAAAATAAATATGGGGGCTAAAGATTCATCTAAAAAAAACATATTAAGGTTAGGATTTGTCAGTTTTTTCACTGATGTCAGTAGTGAGATGATTTTTCCAATATTGCCTATTTTTTTGACAACAATTCTAAAAGCAAATATGGCAATTGTTGGCTTAATAGAAGGAATAGCTGAAAGTACTTCCTCTTTATTAAAATTAGTTTCTGGCTATTTTTCTGATAAATTTAAAAGAAAAAAGCCTTTAGTTATAGCAGGTTATTCATTATCAACATTAACTAAGCCTTTTTTAGCAATAGCATCCCATTGGTGGCATGTTTTATTTGTAAGATTTTCAGATAGGGTTGGAAAAGGAATTAGAACTGCTCCTCGCGATTCATTAATAGCTTCCTCTACTCCAAAAAAATATAGAGGCAAATATTTTGGATTACATAGAACGTTAGATACTGGCGGAGCTATAGTTGGAACTTTAATCGCTTTTTTTCTGTTGAAAATTTTTATTGGAGAAAATGCATTCAGAATAATATTTTGGCTGTCAGCAATTCCGGGGGTGTTGGCTGTATTAATATTAATCTTTGGTGTTAAAGAAGCTAAATCTATAAAATCTGAAAAGAAATTTAGTTTTAACTTCAAAGAGCTTAACCCTGAATTAAAAAAATTTCTTTTTGTTCTTTTAATATTTGGTTTAGCTAATTTCAGCTATGCTTTTTTTATTTTAAGGGCAAAAGATGTTGGAATAGCAATTTCATTGATTCCAATAGTTTATTTAATTTATAATATTTTTTATGCATCTTTGGCTATACCTTTTGGAAAACTCTCTGACAGGATTGGAAGAAAAGGAATTATCTCAGCAGGATTTTTATTATTCAGTTTAACATCCTTGGGATTTGCTTTTATTGCAAATACTTTTACAATATGGATTTTATTTGCTTTTTATGGTTTATTCATGGCAATAACAGACGGTGTTTCAAGGGCTTATGTTTCTGATTTAGCTGAAGAGAAAAAAAGAGGCACTGCTTTAGGAGCTTATCATACTTTAGTCGGAATAACTGTTTTTCCAGCTAA
>CAYXTQ010000118.1:0-3003 GCA_964467845.1 uncultured Methanosarcinales archaeon
AATTTAAAAAAAAAAAAATATTGGTGTAATTTTGTCAAAAACCCGTGGTTTTTGATCACACGAAAAAATGTGAAACATTTTTTGTGTCCCAGAAATCCTACGGATTTCTGTGATGCTCGGAAATCAAAGATTTCCGACACATATTTAAGACAAACTGTGTTTGCCTAAATGTGTTTGTGAACCTTTATTGATTTATTTTATATTAAATTTTTTTTTTTTTTATACTTTATTATTGATTTTTTTTTTTTTATTTCTTCTTTAAATGAACATCCATCTGCGGGAAAGGAATATTGATTTTATTTTTATTTAAAGCATTATATATCAAAGTGTTAGCTTTATCCTGTGCAGCAAATCTCTTTGTATAGGAATCAACATAGAAATATGCTTTAAAATTTAGTGAAGAAGCACCCATTTCTAGAAACATTACTAATGGTTCAGGGCTATCAATAAAACCATCTATCTTCTTTATTTCATTTAGAACAACTTTTTTTACCTTTTGTATATCCGAACCATATGTAACACTAAATGGAATTACGACCCTTACTGAAGGATCTGGCGGAACATAGTTTTGTATTTTTGAAGAAGCAAGTTGACCATTAGGTACTATTATAACTTCATTATTAAAAGTTTTTATCTTAGTGCTTCTTAACCCAATATCCAAAACAGTTCCTTTTGTTTCCTTGTCAAGCTCTATAACATCTCCAACTTTTATTGTTTTATCAATTATAAGTGATATACCTCCAAATATATTACTCAAAGTATTTTGTAAAGCAAACGCTACTGCAATGCCTGCTATACCTAAACTGGCAAGTAAAGGTCCTATTTTAATGCCCAACGAATCCAAGATAAATAAAAACGCAATTATAAATAAAATAATCTTTGAAAACCTGTGAATAATGTTAATAAGTTGGTTATCTACCTTTGATTTTTTTCTTTCTGCCCATCTTTTACCCCAATTATCTATCAAAATATCAATTACAACAATAATGATATATGTAATAATTATAATAATAAGTGAAACATCTATTTCGTGAATTATTTTTTCAATCTTATCACTCAATTGTAAGATTATTGCAGAAATTCTTATACCTATTAAAAGTACGATTAAGGATAACGGCCTATTTATCTTTCTTATTATTAAATCATCAACTTCAGTTTTTGTTTTATGTGCTACTCTTAATAAAATATTTCTTGAAATAAATATAATTAGTTTTGCTCCTATATAGAACAACACTAAAACTATAAGTGCCTGTAAATACTTATTGCTGTATATTGCATCATAAACATTATTATAAATCTGGTTTAAATTCATAAAGTTAGTAAAGGATTAGTCATATTTATAGTTTTTGTTTTTGTTAATATATTTCAGAACCTCTCTCAAATCCTTCTTCTTTATAACTATATCACAAACTTTATCTAATTCCTTGGACTTTGAATTAAAAGAAATGCTTAAACCAGATTCTTTTGCTATATGGACATCATTCTTATGGTCCCCAACAAAAACACACTTTTCTAATTTTATTTTTTCATTTTTCGCTATCTTTTTTAATCCTAAAATTTTTTTTTCCTCGTCATAAGCTGTAAAGTTTGTTCTTGAAATTTTGCCTTTTTTATCAAAAAATATTTTATTTATAAGAACATAGTCAAAATATTTTTTATAGTTAGGAAAAAGATGTTCTAAAACAATATTTAAACTTCCAGATATTATCGCAAGTTTTAACCTTTTTTTCTTTAATTCATTTATTGTTTCTTTAGCCCCTTTCATTAATTTTAAAGAGCTTATTGCCTTAATTATTTCTTTCTTTGTAGCTTTTTTCTCTTTCCATAACCTAATATCATGTTCTGCCCATTCTTCATATGTTATTTCTTTGTGGCCTCTATTCTCCTTTTTTTATCTGTCTTAAGATGATTATGTATTGTCTGCCATATAAAAATAGTATCATCAACTATAGTTCCATCAAGATCAAAGCAAACAAGTTTATACTTCATTTTATTAAATTTCTGAGTGCTGGTATTATCTTCTCTTTATATTTAGTTTCCACAAAACCTGTAGCAAAATCGGCTTTTCCACCACCTTTGCCATCAAATTCTTTGTTTATTTTTTGCAACAATTCATTTGCATTATAGCCAGTATCTTCAGAAATACTTATTATAATATAAGTTCCTTTATCAGATGTATTAAGAAAACAAACAACAGTTTTTTCCTTAACAAATTCATTAATCTTTCTCATTAAAATTAATTTTTCATAATTTTCAAATATTCCATAAATAAAATTAATAGAATTTTTTTTTTCTTCATTTATTTTTAATGGCTGCTCTTTCTGAAATTCCCTTATCTGCTCTGTAAGATTTTTGTTTTTTTCTTTAAGAGCATTAACAGATTCTACTGCTTTTTCCTTATCAGTATTTAATAATGATAGTATTTTCCTGAATTTCTTTGATTGTTCAAATAATTCTTCCTTAATATCTACTATAAACCTTATTTCATATCTATTGTTGCCTAAAGCATTAAAGCCAGTAACTAAGAAATCTCCTATCTGAGAGGTATTTGAACAATGTTCTCCAGCACATGCAGAAACATCAAAGTCCTTTACTTCAACTACTCTTACTTTAGCTGACTTAATCCTATCTAGCCTTACCCTCAAATCTTCAAAATTATTAGCTTCTGATTTAGGAATTTCCTTTATACCTATTTCCCTAGCCTCTTTAATTATGTCATTAGCTAATTTTTCTGCTTTAAATATAGTCTCCCAATTTAATTTATCTGCTAAAACAAATACCTTTGATTCTTTTTCATCCAATTCAACCTTTTCAACCTTAATATCCTTATTTTGTCTAATTAAAGATTGTATAAATACGTGTTCTCCAGAATGCATTCTTTGTTTTATTTTTGGTTCCATTTTTTTTTTTTTTTTTTTTTGTTTTATTTTATTTTTATTTTATTTTTTTGTTTTTAATTTTAATTTTAGTTTTAGGGTTTTTGTAATTTGTATTTTGGGTTTG
>CAYXTQ010000119.1:0-2985 GCA_964467845.1 uncultured Methanosarcinales archaeon
CCTGTGTGCTTTTATTTTTTTTTTTTCTATTGAATCTTTTTATTTTTAATGATTATATTTAAATCTTTTTATTTAAACTCCTAATAAACCCGATAATAGCATCATAAATACTGCACCAACTATAATCCCAACAGATACGAAATGTTTATCACCATGAGTATAAGCACAAGGTATTAGTTCATCTAAAGTAATATAAACCATAACCCCTCCTGCCATAGCCAAAGCTATTGGTACTAATGAAGTGAATCTAACCAAAAATAAAGCTGCGATTATTGCTCCAATCGGTTCTGCCAAGCCAGTTAGAAAGGCTATTTTAACAGCCTTCTTCCTTGTAATTCCGCTGCAGCATATTGGCAATACTGTTGCTATACCCTCTGGAATATTATGCAAGCCAATTGCTATTGCAATCATAATACCAAAAGCAGGCAAATGTAAATAACCAGCACCAACAGCAATGCCTTCAGGAACATTATGGATAAATATTCCAATAGCTATTAATAACCCAATTTGATACATCCCAATGTTAATTAATCCTTTTTCTTTTTTATGGGCAAAATGAATATGAGGCAGTAATATATCTAAAATAAACATAAAAGCAGTTCCTACAAAAAATCCTAAAGTAGCAATTAAAATTCCTTTTTCTGCTATTGCTTCTCCGATTAATTCAACAAAACTTAATGTAACCATAACTCCAGAGGCAAATCCCATCAACAAGCCAAAAATTTTTTTTCCAGGGGTCTTAATAGTTGCAATAATCCCCCCAATACCTGTTGCCAAACCAGCTATTAAACTTAATAGCAATATATTAAAAAAAGTATTCATTTTAATGCCTCTAATATCTTACATGCTGCACATATCTTATTCATTGAAACCTCTCCACATTTACTGCAAAACCTTAATTCTCCTTCTTTTTTTTTTTTCAAACTAGGCAATAATCCTAAAAATGAGCTTATTATTGAATTTTTTGTTCCTTTATACTTTTCCTCAAACTCATTTAGCATGTTCCTAATAGATCTCCTGTAAGCATCAACTGAACATGGGCATTTTTCATAAACCACTTCAAACCCCATTAACTTGGAATACAACTTAACTTCATCCTCCAAACAAAAATATAATGGTTTTATTCTTGGAATAAACTTTTTATGCTCTATTAATCCTGTTTTTGGCCCTAACCTTGGCAATAGAACAATATTATTCCTGAATATGTTCATAACAACATTCTGCGCTTCATCATCTAAATTATGTCCTGTAACAACCTTTGTTGCCTTTAACCTTCTTGCTTCCCTGTTGATTAAATACCTTCTTAAAACACCGCATATTGTGCATGATTTAAGATTAATCCCTTTTTTCTTCAAAATATCTTTTATATAACAAACACTATATCCGAATTCTTTCCTGAATGAAGTTTTATAAAGTTTTATTTTATTTCTTTTACAAAAATCAGTAATGTTCTTTAAGTTTTTTCTTGAATATTCTCCAACCTCTAGATTAACATGATATGCCTCAATTGAAACATTCCTGTTTTTAACAATTTTATTCAATAAATACAAAACAACAGTACTGTCTTTACCGCCAGAAACTGCCACTAATATTTTTTCTTTTTTTCCAATTAAGCCATATGTTCTTATGGTTTTCCTAACTTTTTTCTCAAAGTATGTTAGAAAGCAATCTTTGCATAGTTTGTCTCCTGAATACAAAGTTATTACTGGATTTTTTATACAGCAAGGTTTCATTTTTTAGTATTTTTTTTAAATTATTTTTATTTTATTAAGTTTTTTATTTTTTATTGAATTATTTTTAATGAATTCAGTGAATTTAATATATCCTTAATCAATATTGAATTTATAATTTTAAAAAAAAAAATATTAATCTTGTCTTTTTATCACAACCATTAATTCATCCAAACCACTAATTGAATATTTATTACCCGCTTCTTTAAATTCAACCACATTAAAATCCTTTAAGATAGTATTAAGCCAATATTTTTTAGTCCACAGATTTCTATATATTTGATCTATGTGTACTTCTCCTGTCCTTGTTTTTCTTGTTTTGTAAGCTTTAAGGTTATATTTGGTTCTTATAGGCATTGAAAATATTATCAAAGGAGCTATCTTTAACTGCTTTTTTAATAATCTTTTTATTTTTTTCTCAGGAAAATGCTCAATAAATCCCCCATGGGTGCATGCATCAAAGCTGTCTTCTTTAAATTTTTTATCAACATCAAAAACATCAATTAATTTAAATTTCATATTTTTTCCAAAATTCTTGCCATTAATTTTTGCATACTTTAAAACTTCTTTATCAATATCAATACAAGTTATATCATAATAATGGGATAGTGGTACAGCAGTGCATCCTAAACCGCAACCACACTCCAAAACTTTGCTGCCTCTCTTCAAATATTTTTTAAAAAAATTGAATTCTTCTTTAACATTTAAAGAATATTTTTTAAAGTCATCTTTTGTAAAAATCAAGTTTCTGCTTTGTTTAAACCTATTTAACCATTTGCTCATTTTTTTTTTTTTCTTTCTTTTTATAATCCTCTATTGCTTTATGCAAAGCATTTTGCGCTAAAACAGAACAATGTATTTTGATAAGAGGAACTTTTCCCATTTTTTTAATAACATCTTTGCTTGTTATTTTTTTTGCTTTTTCTAAGGTTTTTCCTTTTGCAATTTCACAAAGGTAATCTGATGAAACTATTGCAGCTGCACATCCATATGTCTGATAGCTAATATCTTTAATAATTTCCTTTCCATGTTTATTTTTTTCTACTTTTATGAATACTTTCATAACATCACCGCAACGTATGTTTCCTACTTCTCCTACTGCAGAAGGTTTTTCAATTTTACCAGCATATTTGGGATTTTTAAATCTGTCAAGAATCTTTTTTGAATAAATATCCACTTTAATCACCTTTATACAAAGGACTTATTTTCCTCAGATTTTCAACAATCTTTTTTACATTTTTGATTGCATAATCAA
>CAYXTQ010000120.1:0-2746 GCA_964467845.1 uncultured Methanosarcinales archaeon
AACCTGAATTTTGAAACTTTAAGTTTATTTGGGTCTGCTGATTCTTTGTTGAAATCTAAAATCTTATCAGGATTAATAGGCAAAGAAGCTAATCCTGATTTCTCATGCAATGAATAAGGCATCCTGTAAAGGTGCCTTGAAGAAATTAAAATAGTGTCAATGTCTATTATAGATGAAGGGCTGAATAACCTTATGTATTCCGGGTTTTTACAATTGCATCTTTTTTTTTTAAAAGTAGTTCTTTTAATTTTATTTTTGTAAGAGGATTCGTTAATAAAATCTATTTCCTGGCTGCTTAAAACAAATTCCTCCTGCTCTTCATTTTTTTTTTCGATTTTTTTTTTACAGCTGTTGCAGTACCAATAACTTAAATCATCAATGCTTTTTCCAGTTGCTTTGCTTAATTTATCTATACTTATTTTAAACCTTTTCCAGAATTTTATTTCATTAGATTCTATCTTAACATATTTTTTGCCTATGAAATCCAGCAAATACAAGGCGATTTTTCTTGGAGTTTCCGGAAAGCTTTTTTTCGTTTCTATATCTGCTATTTTTTTTGGAAAAACCTCAAAAGGAATTCCAATATGGAAGCCTTTGTTTCCAGAGAATTTTACTGAAATTGAGGAAATTCCATGTTCTTTTAGCGCATTTACAATCAACCAGGCAGTTATTTTTGAAAGATGCCAGACAGGGCAGTCAACATCTATTACCAAATCCCAGCCAATTCTTAAATCCTCAATATCCCTATATTTCATGTCAGGAGTGAGCCTTAATGGATTATTCCAAAGTTCCTCGGAAGCATGAAAGCTAGTTGCACCTTGTTTTGCTAACTCTAAAATATCTCCAGGATATTGCAAAACATCTGGTCTTTCTCCAAAACCCTTATCACCAAACTTTATAGCAATTTCCCTATTCTTGGCATTAGCAATAATCTCTTCCTGGATATCTTTTCTTTTATAATAACTCAACAAAACACTTTTATCAATCATAGACTACCCCCAAAACAAGCAAATATTTATTAATATATAAATCCTTTTTTTTATTTTAATGAAAGATAACAATAAACTCTTAGAACAAATCAATGAATTAAAAAAAAAAATAATAATAGTAGAAGGCAAAAAGGATAAAAAGGCTTTAGAGGAATTAGGCTTAAAAAATATAATCACATTAAGTAAAAAGCCGATTTACAAAATAATAGAGGAAATAGCTGAGAAAGCAAAAGAAGTTGTTATTTTGACTGACCTTGACAATGAGGGAAAAAAGATGTTTGATAAGCTAAATTCAGGATTACAGTGTCATGGAGTTAAGGTTGACAATAAATTCAGGTTGTTTTTGTTTAAAAAGACTAAGTTGAGGCAGATTGAGGGGTTAGTTAGGTATTTGGAGAAAAATTGATGAATAATATTTTACGTAGTGAGATTTTGATCCGAAATTCATTTTACTCAGACTAAAATTTTATCGCCATCATATTTTTGTAGTTGTCAATATAGTAAAAAATAAATATCTATTTAAATTAAGTGCATTTATGAGACTACTAAAAGAAACAATCAGTACATTTTTGGATAATATAACTGCTTCAAAACAGTATAATCTAGTAATCAGAAGAAAACTATTAAATAACGAATCTTTCCAAATTTCTCCAAAAATTTATGTAGATAATAAAATATATAGAGTAGCAAGATTAGGTCCTACTAAGATTAGTATCAAAAAAAGGAGCGTTATTGAATTAGAAGGATATTTAATTATTGATGAGAAAGGACGCATAATCCTTGATAAGAACATACATAAGAGAATATTGCCTATATATGAGATTTGGTATTACAAATATGTTCACTCTATTTTTTCTCCATTAGTTTTTAATTTTCCAAAATTGATTGATAAACAAATTGAAACTATCACTAATTTAGAAATTTCTATCAAATCTAGAAAAAAAAGAGAATACTCTGAAGAATTGAAACAATTCGGAAGAAGTTATACAGAAGTATTAAAAGAGTTAGATGATCAAGTATTGAATCATAATATCTATGCAATCGCTGCATTAAGATATACAAAGGAGTTTATAAATACTGAGAAAGATTTTTTTGAAAAATTATCTGAAGAAAATTACAATAAAATAATGAAACTATCTAGCTCTATTAGACTTGGATTAATTAATCAGAATATAGTATGGATAAAAAGAAAAGAGACTTGGACTAGGTTTATTTCAGAAATAAAAAAAATTGCACAAATAAAAAAATTGAAGAGAAAGAAGAATAAAAAATTTGATGCTGAGTTATTAGAATCTTTTGGTTTAGATACAATCAGTCTATTTATCCCTATCCCTTATTTAGGGTTGGCTTATACTTTAATGAAAAAGAAGTATACAAAAATTTTAAAAAAGACTAAGGAATGGTATTATAAAGAAATAATAGAACATAAATTTGGTATTGATTCAATCGAACTTCATTCAAAATATAATCTAAAACTGATGGAAAAACTAAATACCTTAAATGATACTTTAAATAATATTGACTATTCAAAAATTAGGTCGGAGTAAGGCGTAGCCGTATAATGTATGGACATTATGCGAAGACAACAGCGTTAAAATTCTCGGTGACAAAAAAATTCTTATAACAACTCCTTACACAGCCTTTTTAACCCTTCTTTCATACTCATGATGATGCTCTACTTTTTGAATTTCATAGATAACTTTGAGCATTGATAAAACCGATAATACAAGAATCATGGTATCTTCAACATCATACGG
>CAYXTQ010000120.1:2756-2969 GCA_964467845.1 uncultured Methanosarcinales archaeon
ACAGCGTTTAAAATTCTCGTTGTTAGCCAAAAGCTTGTCTAAGAAAAGAAATTTTATTTTTCCTAACCAATATCTTTTTAAATAACAAGATTCTCCTTGAAAAAATTGGGTGGAACTATGATAAAAAATCAGATAAAAACTGTTATTTTATTGGGAGCATTAACAGGCATATTGCTAGGGATAGGCTCATTTTGGGGTAAGACGGGATTATTT
>CAYXTQ010000121.1:0-2317 GCA_964467845.1 uncultured Methanosarcinales archaeon
CGGAATCACAATAGGCAGCTTCAAGATAGCCGGCGGGATTCTGCTTTTCATCATCGGCATAAAAATGATTTTCGGCTTGAGCTTTCTTGAAAAGCACATTAGTAAATATACAATAGCAATTGTTCCTCTTGCAACCCCCCTTATTACAGGACCAGGAGTGATAACAACGACAATTATCAGCGTAAATGAGTTTGGCTATGCTGCAACAATAATTGCATCTGCATTAAACCTCCTTATCTCTTGGCTTGGCTACAGGGAATCCCATATAATCCACAGGTTCCTCGGCAGGCAGGGCGGGGATGTCTTGTCAAGGGTTATGGGAATAATAATAGGAGCGCTGGCAATAGAGTTCGTGCCGAAGTAGTGGTTTTTAAACGTTGCGAAGGGTTTATAAACAAATATAGCTTTACTTTCATTACTACTAATAATGGGGGGTAGGTACTTCCTGCTTTAAAGGAAGTACTTATACTCTCTACGGTTTTTTTAATACTAAAAATGAGGGTTATGATTTTTACGGATAAAAGTAATTTTGAAGGTTGTTTTAGTGCGGTAAATACCTAAGATTTAGCCCCTTTTTATTGACTACATAGAATTAGACTTGGATTCTTATTTATAGGGGGAATTGGGCAATGAAAAAAGACATGCGAAAAGTTTAAATACTTGGTAGTCATCATAATATTGACTACAATGGCGTTCATTAAGAAAATAAGAAGAGGGGGCAGTGTGTATCTAGCTGAAGTAAAAAGCGTAAGGGAAGGAAGCAAAATAAGGCACAAGTTCTTGCGTTATATCGGAAAGGAGATTAATGGAAAGGCAGAAAGGAGAGTGTCAACCGAAAACATTGAAATGAAAAGCGTAAAAAGGAGCTTGGATGTTTTGGCGGTTGATAAAATAGCAGAAACTCTCAAAATCAAATCTCTTATTGAAAATAAGAGTGCTCTTGCACTTGTCTATTCACAGATTTTAGACAATAAAAGCATCAACAAACTTGAAGAATGGTTCAAACATACAGAAATTCCCGAAATATTATTGGATGAATTTTCAACAGAAAAATTGTATAATTCTCTAACCGAAATCAATGACATTGATTTTTCAAATGTGGAAAGAGAGATTTATTTTCAGTTTGAAAAAATAGAGAAAGGGAAAAACTCTGTTGTTATTGATGTTACTGATGTTTATTTTGAAGGAAAGAAGCAGAATTTAAAGCCTAGAAGAGGAAAAGATGAAAAAATAAAGAGGCTTCTTCAAGTCGGATTAGCAGTCACATTAAATCATGGGTTCCCTATTTTTCATGGAACGTATCATGGAAATTTGTCTAATATACAAATAATGAAAGATATGATTATGAAGTTAAAAGGAAGACATTTTCCCGTCGTCATAATGGATAGGGGAATGATTTCCAAAGAAAATTTGGAAATTATTATTAAACTGAATGAAAGAGTAATTGCTGGATTAAAAAGAACAAATTCATTGAAAAAGTATTTGGATAAGATATCGCGGGAGGAAATATTTTCATTAAAAAATCAGATAAAATTGAAGAATACATATGTTTATACAAAATCTTTTAATTATTTTGGAGGGAAGCTTATTGTAGTTTATAATCCTTCTTTAGAGGTTGTAAAAAAAGAATTAAACTTTGAAAAAGGAAAAAATAATAATAAATACATAGGTTATTCTTTTATTTATCACAATACAAAATTGAAGGATAAAAATGTTGTAAAAAAATATTATGAAAAGGATACTGTGGAGAGAGCATTCAGGCATCTTAAGGGAATATTAAAGTTAAGACCAATAAGAGTCTGGTTAAGAGAACATGTAAGGGGACATGTAAGAATATGCTATCTTGCTTATGCCATTCTTTCTTTTATTGATTACAAACTAGAAAAATTAGGAATTAGCGCAGTGGAAGCTCTTGAATCTCTGCAATATGGATATAAAGCAACTCTGTCAGATAAAAAAAGTAATTTCTCATGGGATGTAATTGTTCCTCTGCAACCAAATCAAAAAAAGATTTTAAAAAAGATTGGTGTAGACACTAAAAATTAACCAAAAGATAGGTAAATAAGCAAAGAGAGGAAGGGAAGAAGCGTTTTTGGCATATTGAAGCGTGCCATAAACTATTATTTGAAAAATTAAAAACATTTGGGAATTTGGACAAAGATATCAAGCTCGTAAGAACTTATCTTTATACTGGCAGGTATCATTCAAGATTATTATCCTCTTTTAATAGGTCCTGTAAATGTGAAATTGATAAAATGAATGAGTTGATTCAAAAAGAGGAGTTATTATTGCAAGAAATAAACAAGAGCAGTTTAGA
>CAYXTQ010000121.1:2327-2906 GCA_964467845.1 uncultured Methanosarcinales archaeon
GTATTAAAGAAAAAATAAACAGCCATGTTTTTAATAATAAAGGTATATTTGAAGAAATTAAAAGAGAGCAAATATACAATATTGAAAAACAACGTCGGCATGCTGAGGGCCAAAGGAGAATGTTTGAATATTTAGAGACTTTACCTTTTTTAGAACTTAAAACAACGGAATTAAAACAGGCGAAAGGAGTAATTTACCAAAAAGGAGTTGACGTCCAAATTGCTACGGATTTAATCCATTTTGCGCATACTAATGCTTATGATATTGCCTTAATTATTGGTGGTGATACTGATTTAATAGAAGCAATAAGGTTAGTAAGAAAAGGGCTTGGAAAGATTGTAATAATTATGGCTTATTATGATGAAGAGCCCACTAAAAGTTGTATTTCTCCTAACTTGATAAAAGAGGCGGATTATTTCTACCACATTGGTAATTTAAGCGAAAAAGAAATTCTTTCTATTTCTGACTTGCTTAGAAAAAAAGAAGAATAGAACATGAAATTATTTCTTTTCATCTTCCCGCCTTTCTTCCTATTTCAATCCCATCTTCTTCACAGCTTTCCGTGAAATGACTTCCCTC
>CAYXTQ010000122.1:0-2890 GCA_964467845.1 uncultured Methanosarcinales archaeon
TTTTTATTTTATTTTTTTATTATTATTAAAATTAAAAAAAAAAAAAAAAATAAAAACTGTAACAAGTGCACAAATAATTGTGATCGTGGTACAACACCTAATGATTAATTAATATTGATTTTAAAAAAAAAAAAAAAAAACATTACTTTACTAAGCTTATAATCTCATTTATCTCATTTCTAGAAACAGCGCAACCGTTCAATTTTACACCCCATAAAACCCCCTCTAATAAAGTTTTTTTAGGGTCTTTAACATTTAGCACAAAATCATTCAATAAACCAAGCTCATAAGCGGCTGTAACTAGCTCAACAGACCTTATCATTTTAACTCCTTTAGTAATTTTCTGAAAATCCAGCAAATTTTTTTGGTTTATAGTAATGCCTGTATGCAATTTCTTTTCTAATAAAGATTTCAAACTTTTATAATCTTCAACTAATACTCTACTTGTTCTTTCATCAACAACAAATGCATCTGCATTTGAATCAATACATAAAGCAATTCCAGCTATTTCTGCCTTGTGAACTAAATGTATGTTCCTGTTATATGCCATAAAAATAGAATTTGCTAAATTAAACAAAGTATTTGTTTTTTCCTTAATATTTTTATTGTCTACAACATTTAATACTTTATCATCAATTATCTTTAATATCTGCAATGCTTCAAATTTAAACTTTTTTGTGGCAAGAGGATGCTCTACTACCTCTTCCTTAGCAATTTTTGAAATATAAAATTCTCCATCAAATTTTTTTTTTAATTTTTCCATTAGCCATAATAAATTGTTTGTTGCTAAACTAATTATTGGCCCGGCATCAAAAACTAAGCTTTTCATCTGTTAAAATTTAGCCTCCAAATTTTATCATTGAAAATATGAAATATTTTCATTTTATACCAAATAATTTTCTTGTAAAATTTAGCCTATCTTTAACATCAAGTGCTTCTTTTTCATAATCAAAAACATTTGTTTTTCCAACATAACTCATTAAATCCCATCTAGATATTCCTAATAATTGTGCAACCCTAGCAATTGAAATTCCATGCTCAAATATTACAGATCCTTTTTTTATCTTTGATTTTTCAATTACCTGCTGTACATATATAGCTAATTTATGGTCAAACTCTTCTATAATCTCAAATATTTTTTTTAAAATACCCTTATATACTTCTATATTTTCACCAAGCAATTCTTTTTGCACATTAGACAAGTCATTAACTATATCATTATAGAATCTGAGCCATTCTTTTGTTTCATTAAACTTATACCTTTCAATAATTTTAGATAAGGAGTATGCTATTACAGCTACACTTATTGAATCCTCATCTTGGAATATAGAAGCATTATGAATTGTGTGGTTACTCAATAACTTTAAGGTTATAACATCCTTTTCTTTAACTGCTTCTAATATCTTACCTAATATTTCTAAAACCCTCTCTTTAACTATCTTTTCCATTTTTTTTTTTTATTAATATAATTGATTTTAATTCTATTTAAACTTTTTTCTTTTATAACCAACTTATCACAATTCTCACTTTAAACCATGAAATTCTACTATTCTTTGAATAGTGGTTAATACATATAATTTGAGTTTCACTGGAATTTCAGGGTGCTCAAAAACCACGCGTTATTGACGTAACAACCAAAACATACCACCAGTCTCTGACTGGTGGTTTTTGACATAAATCGAAAACTATATAAACTAACTGATTTCAATAATTCTCAAAGTTGGTGATTAGATGATAAAATTTGTTAAAAAATTTATCAATAAAGTTCTTAGAGATTTATTTAAAAGAAAAAAGCATATAAAATTAGGTGTGTATGGTCCGCCGAATGGTGGTAAAACTACATTAGCCAACAGGATATGCCAGGATTGGCTAGGAGAGGATATGGGCAAGGTAAGTAATATAGCGCATGAAACTAGAGAGATTCAGATAAAAGAAGAGATTAATATTAAATCTAATGGCAAAGAGCTTACATTTAATCTTGTTGATACTCCGGGAATAGCTACGAAAATAGATTATGAGGATTTTATGAAGAGTGGTTTAAATGAAAAAAAAGCAAAACAAAGGGCTAAAGAAGCTACTAAAGGAGTTATAGATGCAATAAAATGGCTTGATGAGATGGATGTTGTTGTTGTTGTTTTAGATGCTACCAAAGATCCATATTCTCAGGTAAACATTACGATAATAGGTAATTTACAAGCTAGAGATATTCCAGTTTTGGTTATAGCAAACAAAATAGATTTGAAAAAGTCAAGTGTGAAGAAAGTACAGGCAGCATTTCCTCAATATGAGGTCATTGGAATATCTGCTAAATATGGAAATAATATAGACAAATTTTATGAGGCTTTATTTGCAGTTGCAGGTTAAAAAAAAAAAAATAAAAAAATGTTGACGTTACAGTTTATACCATATTCAGAAATTGAGCATCTTGGCTCAGCTAGAAGAGTAAACAAAATCTTAGATATTGTTAAGGAAAATAAAATTGTTTTATTAGAAGGAAGGTTAAAGAAAGAGGAAGAATCTGACTTAATAGAAATAACAATGGAAAAGATTGATAATAAGTTTAAAGGTATTGAATTAAGTGTAATAGATCCTGATTTAAAGGATAATGCTTTTTTTGGAAGAATAAAAAAGAGGGCTGTTAATGTATTATTAGGTAATAGACAAGGTTTAACTATAATAGGGCCTGCTACAATAGTTAAAGAAATAAAGAAAAATCCTGACAAAATAGAGCTTTATACTAAAGATATCAAAAAGAAGAAGAAATAGTTTTTTTTTTTTTTTTAAAAAAATTTTAAAAAAAATTTTTTTTGTCAATTTTTTTAAAAAAATTTTTGGCCATTTTTCAAAAACCCCCCCCCCCCCCCCCGGAGGCTCCGCCCCCCGGAACCGC
>CAYXTQ010000123.1:0-2872 GCA_964467845.1 uncultured Methanosarcinales archaeon
CAGCTATAACAATTGGATAATCCTTAAACACCTTGTACAAAATCATCAACATACATGCCATTTTATACAGCATAATTCTCCAGAACAAGCTGGAGTGATATATCACCCCTTTTAACAGATGAAAATGCTTTTTAGTTTAAAAACATTACTGAAATTAATAGAGGGAAAAAAAAAAACAAAATTATGCTTTGAAAGTTTTATTTTCATTTTTCCACAAACTTTATATTCTCTAACTTTTTATTTGATATCATGAACATACTTTTTATCTGCAACCAAAATCAAAACAGGAGCAAGACAGCTGAAGAACTTTTCAAGGATAGATTTAATACTAAATCCGCAGGATTGTATAATGAAAGGCCAGTTACAAAAAAAAAAATTCAATGGGCCGATGTAATAGTTGTAATGGAAGACAACCAGAGAAGTGAAATTGCAAAGAGGTTTCCTAAAGAATACATGCAAAAGCGCATTGTTTCTTTGAATATTCCTGATATTTATCATTTTAATCAACCTGAACTTAAAGACTTACTTAATTCCGGTCTTCAGTCCATTCTTTAAACTAATCATTAAAAAAAAATCAATAATTAAAAAGGGGGAATAGTTCACATTATATTTTACTTATTTAGAGATGTTCCCCACCCCCTTGTGGGGGTTTAATGTAAATAATAAACATCCCCAACTTTATTCATTCCTTTTTCTTTTTTGATTAAACCTATTCTAACTAGTTTTTGGAGTGCTTTATGTGTATTTTCTCTGTGTTTGTAGATTGCTTCTTTCTCTAATATTTTTCTGATTTGTTCTGTTGTTAAGGGTTTTTTTGCTTCTTCAACTTCTGATTTGATTATGATTTTCAGTATTTTACCATATTTTTTAATTTAGCATATATCCTTTTTGTAAATTCAAAAACCTTTTTTGCATATTCTTTGTCTAGAATTGTTCCATAGTACATCATTCCATTCCTGAAATATCTCATTTTATCAGCAAACTTAATATCTGTTTCATCGAACCCCATGACTTCCATATAAGATACTTCAGCTCCGTGCGCTCCTACCCCTCCAGCAGAATACCCTTCTAAATACAATTTTGCCCTCATTAAGTACATTATAATGTCGTAGCAGTATTCTACATAGTCATTGGCATTTTCATTCTTAATGCCTATTTTTTCCAATTGCTCATTTAGAGATCGCATCTTTCTTTCTGACTCAATAATCAGGCTTTTTGCCCTTTCCTTATCTTTCTTTGTTTTTTTGACAATACCTTTTTTGATATAATCTTCAAATTGCATCATAATTCAACACTTCCGTGCAATAAAATGCCATTTAATAAATTGTTTTTTAGATGCTTGTGGATTTTTCCCCACGAATGATAGAAATTTACATTTATTTTTCTGTTTAATATACTTTCAAATTTTTCTAAATTTAGCATCTTGTCTTTCCTTCCAATAACTGCTATGTCCATATCTGAGGTGTTTGTATCATCACCTCTTGAATAGCTTCCGAATAGTATTACTGTTCCACCGGCAAGCTCAATCTCAAGATAATCAGAAAGGCCTGATAAGTAGATGTTTTTGAGATTTTCCACTCTTTTAAGTTCAATAGCTCTCTTTTCATCTCTATTAAAGGAAACAAAATTGATTGTCTTTGTTTTCTCGATTTTTACCAAATTTTCATCCCTTAACTTTTCTAAAGAATTGGCAACTGCTGTAGGAGACACTTTTAATATTTTGGATATTTCCCTCTGGCTTAGACTTTCTCCTGCTCTTAAACACAGCAAAGCAAATATCTTTTGCTGGAGTGATGTCCATTTTAGTTTATATATATCCATTTTAGTTTATATATGTAAAGTTAAGTTTATATATCTTTCGGTTTTGAAAATCATTAATAGAATTCAATGAAAAAAAAAAAATAAGGGGGAATATCTATTACGTTTTCTTTAAGTTGTTGGAGATGTTCCCCACCCCTGGTGGAATCGAAAGATTTAAATATTCCGTATGATTTCCATATGGTATAAAAAAGAAGTGATAGTGAAATGCTAATAAAGAAGGTAACAATAAATCCTTATGTTAAATGGAAAATTTACAATAAGCATAATGTGACTACTGAAGAAATTGAAGATGTACTTATGAAAAACAAACCTTTCTTTAGAAAGGTTGGTGGAAAACAATATTCAGCAATTGGGGTTTGGAACCGATATTTAATAATATTTTTTAAGTACAATCATAAAACAAAGGAAGCTAAAATTACAAGTGCTTATCCTCCTTCAAAAAAGGGTATTAAGTCTTATAAAAAGAAATAAAAAAAAAAAAAAGAGGTGTTTAAATGAAAAAAAAAAAACAATCATTGGCAGATGTATCTTTCAAGATAGATAAAAAAGCATTCGGAGAACACGAATTTATATTTTGTGAGTGCGGAAGAAAAGTAAAAAAAAGCTTAGTAGATTTTCAAATACCGGATTCTCCAATGAAGGTAAAATTAGGTATTTTTAGATGTAAGAAGTGCGGTGAAGAACAATTAGATTTTCCAAACGCTAAATTGTTAGATAAAGCTTTGGAAATGAATAGGTTGTTAAGTGAGAAATCATATTCTATGGATAGGAATTTGAGTTTTGATGGTGATAACTTTATTTTAAGAGTTCCTAACACTTTTACAAAAGGATTAGGAAAAAAAGCATCTGCAAATTTAAAGCCAATATCTAACGACAGTTTTTTAGTAGAGTTAAGAAAATCCATTTAAGTCATAAAAAAAAAAGACTAAAAATAATAAACATCCCCGACTTTATTCATTCCTTTTTTCTTATTTATTAGATTAGCTCTGACTAGTTTTTGGAGTGCTTTATAAGTGCTAGAATGTTTTTTGAATAGTTTTAGTTTATGAAT
>CAYXTQ010000124.1:0-1623 GCA_964467845.1 uncultured Methanosarcinales archaeon
TTACTATGGGAAATAGACAACTAAAATGGTGCTTTAAGCTTAAGGATGGATTAAAAATAGTTGAGCCAAATGAAAGACTTTCAAAATCTTATCTTGAGCAAGCTAAATCTTCATTGTTAAGAGCAGAAAAAGATTTGAATGATAGAGATTTGTTATGGGCAACAGTTACAATTTATTATGCAGAATATTATGCTCTTTACTCATTCTTACAGAAAATAGGTGTAAAATGTGAAAACCATAATTGTTCTATCCTTGCTGTTGGTTTCCTCTTAGGAGAAGATAAAACAAAAACAATTAATGAGCACAAAGATAAAAGAATTGATGCTCAATACTATATGAAGATTGATCATGAAATTAAAGTCGGAAAGATGTTACAAGAGGCAAAAATATTCGTATCAAATTTTGATGAATTGATTTCAAATCTATCTGAAAAAGATATAAACATATACAGAGCCAAGATTTCTAAAGGATAAAAAAAAAAATATTGTTACTAACCTGATTGACATTAGTTCATACACAAAAAGTAATAAAAATTGCACTAGTTAGTTTTATAAATTAAACATGTTATAACTTGCTGATTATTATTCCTTAAAACCTTACTTTTATCGACTCTAACTTTATTTTTAATTCACTAATAACTTAACAATTATTACACTTTTTTTCTATGATTCTTCATATATTTCCTAACCTAAAAATCTATTTAAAACAACATAATATGAAATTATCAATAAATTCAGGGAAATTGAGGTTTAAACAACAAAAAGGGGGGTATTTGTAATAATGTTCGAACAAAAAGAGGGCTCTATCCTTTCTTCTTACCAGAATATTCTATCTCATGATCCAACTCCAATTAGTTGGAGATAAAATAAAAAATAAAATAGAATAAAATAAAAAAAATAAGAAGGAGGTAAAAAAAAAAAATGAATAAACTATTAACATTGATGGTAGTACTAATATTACTACCAGTAGCAGCAATAGATATTGTTAAAGCAACAGATGTTGGTGAAGGTATTGGCATAATCATGGACACAGAAGACTTTGTTCCATTAATCTGGATGTGCGACCATAGATTTGTATTTGATGACAATGTACAGCCAGGAAGATTAGGTGATTATCTATTAGTTGAAAGAATAAACAACTACGCATTCGAAGGAGAGCAGATAATGTGGTTTGTTACAGTAATGGACAAAAACGGCATTGAAAAGATAGAAGATGTATTTGTAACAATAGGTACTGACCAAGGAGAAGGTAACGATATAGAAGCAAACTGCGACCTTGCAAATTACGCACCATGGGGATGGGAAAGTCTATGGGCAACATGTAATGCAAGAATCGGTGAAGAAGTAATATTATATGAAGACTATGTAGCAGCATATGGAGAAACAATGGCAAGCTATGTATGTACATTCACAGTTGAAACACCAGATTCAATGTATGGAGAGTTTTTTGTAACTGCTGAAGTAGTAGACTTAGATGGAGAAAGTAGCACAATAGATGAAAACGAGTATTGGTACTTTAACCCAGGTATTGCATTAACTATTGATGGAACACTTGACTTTGGAACTGTAAGACCAGGAACACTAGCATATTCTGACACAATATTAGTTGGAAACGATGCAGATA
>CAYXTQ010000124.1:1721-2869 GCA_964467845.1 uncultured Methanosarcinales archaeon
CCCAACAACTAATCAGTTATCACTAACAAGATTTGCTTATTATGCAACACAGGGTGCATATGGCACACAGTTTGACCCAAGAAATGATGCAGAAGGTTATGTAGGAATAAACTATGGAGACCATTTTGACAGCAGCTTCTATGACACTAATGAAATTATACAAGGGCCAACAATGACTGGTGGCTATTATTTAGGAAACGTACTAAGCCCAGGTGCAGAGATTGCATTAACATTCAGACTAGCATTGCCAGAACCATGTAATGGTGACTTTGACTCAGGAAGCATATTCTTCTGGGGAGAAGCTATCTAAGAAACTAACTTTTTTTTTTTTATTTTTTTTTAAAATTATTATTGAATTCTTTTTAATGATTTTTTTTTTTTTTTGCTATTGAATTATTAATATTGGATATTTTTGTTTTTATTGAATTCTTTCTATTGATTATCTTATTATTGATTTTTGATATTGATATTTTTTTTTTTTAATCTAAACTATTAAAGTACCAATAAGTACCAATCGGAACCTTTATATATTAGTTAATATTCTACTAAATAATATGACCACAAAATCTATTAAATTAACATTACCAGAAACACTATATGAAGAGGGAACTAAATTAGTAAAGGATTTTGGCTATTCTAATCTACAGGATTTAACAGTGGAAGGACTAAGAATAAAAATAATAGAACTAAAGAAACAACAGGCGTTATTAAATTTAAAAAAGAGCTTTAGATCAGTAAAACCAAAACCAAGACTAACAAAAGAACAAAAAGAAAAAATTGCAGAATCTTCATTAGAGAGGACAGAAAAAATAATGAAAAAATATAATCTAGAAGACATAAAAATCTAAATGTTTTCAGGATATTTTAATGTAACAAAATCTTGCAATTTTTCAAAATCTTTCATATTCCTAGTTACAAAGAAGACAACTTTTGCCCTGTTTGCAAGAACAGCATGTTTTGTATCATTTAAAGCAGTTTTTTCTTTCCATCTTTATCTTATAGGCTTTTGCTCCATCTTCAGAGGTTTCTTTAATAAAAACTAATTTATCAACTTCTTTAAGATCAGAAATTAGTTCCTGAATTTTCTGGCCATAATTATTAAATTCCAATTCATCTAAAACAAGATTAGAAATCACAATTTTATATTT
>CAYXTQ010000125.1:0-2843 GCA_964467845.1 uncultured Methanosarcinales archaeon
TTTTTTTATCAATATTTAATTAACCATTAGGTGTTATTAAACAATCACAATTATTTGTGCACTTGTTCCAGTTTTTATTATTTTTTTTTTTTATTAAAAATTTTAAAAAAAAAAATATTGTGAAATTACATAGTTAAGACAAACTATGTTTGCCTTATTGTGTTTGTTCACCCATTGATGTTTTTTTTTTATTTAATGATTTGTTCTATTGATATATTATTATTGATTACTTTGTGAGCAATCATATATAATTATATCCCCAAAGTATTTATCTTTTATCCAATTGGAAAATTTGCATTCTGACTTTAAAAAATCTGCAACCTTTTGGTTATTACCAAAGCCGATTGTCGGCCTTACAATAACAAACTTTACCTTTTCTTCTTTAATCTTTTTTAAAACTTCATCAAAATTTAATGAACCAGATAAAAACCTTTGCGCATTTGTATCAACCTCATTAAATGCAATGCTTCTATTAGTCAATAAAGCAGCCATTGGAGTGAATGTAACGTCTCCATAAATCTTATCATTTGGATTAGAGTTCCCTGTTATATGCTTTACTAATATATCCTTTGATTGAAAGTCAACAAAGTCAAAATTCTGCAAATATAAAAAAATATTTAAACTGTATAATGCAAATAAAATAAGCAAAATAAAAGAAATAACAAAATTATTTTTTTTTCTGAATCTTTTTAATAAATTAACCAAACTATAACCTCCTAAAACAGCAAGGAATGGTGCTAACAAAACAAAATAAAAGTTAAAAGACCTTATAGCTATTAAAAAAAGAAGATAAAAAATAGATATTAACGCTCCTATTGATATTTCTTTTTTCTCTTTAACAAACAAAACTAATAAAGCAGATATAACTAAAAAAATGTTCTTTAAAAAATAATCAATAAACATTTTTGAAGTAGCTCCTTGAATTTTTGGCTTGAAAAAATGCCAGATATAAACAGAATGTATATAGGAAACTCCATTCCATAATATAAATATTAAATTTGTTAATAAAAATATTATAGAAAAACCTATTAAAAATTTAAGAAATAATTTTTTGTTTTTAATAAACAAAACAATAAAAATTACAAAAGAGGGAATTAAACTATACAATCCTGTAATCCCTGCTAAACCGAAAAATATTCCACTTAACAAATACCTCTTTCTACTAATCAAATAATACAAACCAATTACAGTGAACATTGTAGTTTCATTAATCCCTAAAAAATAAGTTGCTTCTAACATAACCCTATGGCTGAAAAGAAACAATAAAACAGAAACTATTGCTGTAATATTACTGTATTTTTTCATTATTTTAAATATAAAAAAAGCAGAAATTATTGTGGACAATAAAGGAACAAGCTTTAAAGCAACAAGATTAAAGCCAAAAATTTTGTAAATAACTGAAATAAGATATAATTGTAAAGGAGGCCTAGAAGCAAAAAAATCTCTATAAGGAAGGATTCCCTGAGTTATCAACTTTCCCATATAGAAATAAGTATGCTCATCTCCTGGCTCAATATGATCTAGGCCATTAAATTCAATAATAAAAAAAAATAAAATAATAAAAAAAAATATATAAAATGTGTTTTTATTGCTAATCCTCATATTTTTATTATTTTTAATTTTGTTTTATTTAAAGTTTTGGGTAAACATAACCTATGGAAAGATATTTAAATAACTAATAATTCTCCTATTCAACTAATCGGTGGTGGTTATTATGGTTAAAATAAGAGAACCTAGTAGTAAATTTATCAAGGTAAGATGTCCTAAATGTAAGAATGAACAAATAATATTTGGCAAAGCATCTTCAGAAGTTAAATGCTTGGTTTGCGGAAAGGTTATTGCATCTCCAACAGCCGGAAAAACAAGGATTAAAGCCAGAATCCTAGAGGTTTTGGAATAATGTTATTAAGAAAAAAAGGTTTTCCAGAAGAAAATGAGATGGTTTGGTGTACTGTTACCAAAATCCATAGTAATGGTGTTTTTGCTAACCTTGACGAGTATGAGGATAAATCCGGCTTAATTCATATTCCTGAAGTAAGCCCTGGTAGAATTAGAAATCTTTCTGATTTTGTTGTAGAGGGAAAAAAAATAGTATGCTTAGTTATAAGGGTGGATAAAGAAAGAGGCCATATAGACCTCTCTCTGAGAAGGGTTTCTGAATCACAAAAAAGAAAAAAAATAGACAGCATAAAGCAGCAACAGAAGGCAGAAAAAATTTTGGAGTTTGTTGCAAAAAAGTTAAACATAGACTTAATTGACTTATGTAAGAGGGTAAGTGAAAAGGTTTTGGAAAATTATGAAAACCTATACTTGTTTTTTGAGGATGTGGTTGCAGAAAATGCCTCATTAGAAAAATTACATTTGCAACCTAAAGAAATTAAAGAATTAGATGAAGTTATAAAGCAGAGGATTAAGCCAGAAGAAATCAAATTATTTGCTTCTTTAAATTTAATAAGTTATGCTTCTAACGGAATTGAGGTAATAAAGGATGCTTTAAAAAAAATAGAAGATACAAATGTTGAAATAAAATATAGTGGCGGTGGTAAATACAATCTTGTAATAAAAAGTCATGATTACAAAGAAGCAGAGAAGAGATTAGAACATATACAAAAAAATCTCTCAAGTTATATGAAAGATAAGGAAGGAATTTTTAATCTTGTGAGAGAATGACAAGACATATATTAAAGTGCAGCATTTGTGGCAATTATACTATGAATGAAAAGTGTAAATGTGGCAATAATGCTATTAACCCAAAACCTGCAAAATTTAGTTTAGAAGATAAATATGCATCTTATAGAAGAAAGGCAAAGAAAACTTTATTAAAATAAATAAATAAAACACAA
>CAYXTQ010000126.1:0-2826 GCA_964467845.1 uncultured Methanosarcinales archaeon
CTAAGCTAAGTTTTATATATTAGGTTATATTCTTATTGTTGAGGTGATTTTTGTGAGTAGAATATCAGGGATTAAGTTGTCAAGTGGTCAGAAGATAGTTCTTAGAAAATATATGCGCAAAGCGAAGGACGTGAGAGAATATCGTGCTGCTCTGGGCATTCTGCTCAGAGCAGAAGGCAAAACTGCAAAATATGTAGCACATAAACTTGAAGTGACTATGAAGCAAGTTTTTATGTGGTGCAGGAAATTCAAAGAGAAAGGAGTTACTGCCCTTAATGTCAAGAAGCAGACAGGCAGACCCGCCAAGGCAAAGGACAAAGCAAAAAAGATTATTCCAAAATTGCTTCAGCAAGACCCACAGATATTCGGCTTTTTAAAGGGGAGATGGGCTCTTCGAGACATTTCTAAACAGCTTAAAAAGGAAGGCATACATCTCAATTATACGGGGGTGCGCCGTGCGCTGAAGGATTTAGGAATTGGGCAAAAAATGCCCAAGCTTCGTGCACCCGGTTCATTGGTAAAGAATTATAAAAAAAGAGAGGAAATACGACGATATAAAAAAGTAGCCGCTGCTCTTTTAAAAAAAAGATAGCTTTAGGATTTCAGGATGAAAAATGGGTAGAACTTCTTCCCAAAGCAGAGCGTTGTTGGCTCCCGAGAGGAAAAACTCTGCACATTCCTACGCTTGGCTACAATAAAAGAGTAAATTGCTTTATTACTCTCTTCTGGCCAAACAAGAAAATAGTCTGGAACTGTTTTTCAAGAAGAAGAAATATTGAATTTCGCAAGCATTTATCAAATCTTGCCGCTTTTGCAAAACGGCAAAAGCTCAAAAGAATAATTCTTTTTATAGACCATGCAACATACCACAAAACACCAAAAGTGAAGAAATTTCTTAAAGAACATCCAGTATTCAAGATAAAATTTCTTGGGAAGAAAGATCCAAACTATAACCCTACAGAGCGGCTTGTGAACCAGCGGCTAAGCGCAGCAGTTAGCGTAAACAGATCACACCAAGACCTAACAGCACTAAAGGAAAAGACTCGAAAATTTCTTAGAAAGTATAACTCAATTTATGAAACTTAGCTTAGTTAGAGCAAATAATCAGACTTATATTGCATTTAAAAGTGGTTTCCCCCTCGTTTTTGGGATTGCATTTCTTGGTTCTAAATCTTTTTGTTTATTCTTTAAGATACCTAAAAAAATAGCAGATAAGATAAAAATAAAGGGTTTTGAACCTCTTCGTTATGAAGAATCATGGAAACAAATCTTGTATAAAATAGACAATAACAATATAGAACTTAAAAAATTTGATGCGCTTTTTGAAGAATCATATAAATATATAACTGGTAAATACCTTACTTTTCCCTATTTTTTGGTCACTACACGTAATTCTTTCAATATTTTTTTTTGCTTAGGCTCTAAATGCACATGAATGCTCCATTCAAATCCACTTGAATTATCTTTTAAGTTAATTTTATATCCGTGCTTTAACGAATTTAAAGCATCAACTGCAGAAATCTTTAGTTTCTTTAACTTAAAATTCATAAGGGAAAGAATTGCATAAGCTAAATAACAAATTTTTATATGTCCTTCAATGTGGTTATTCAGCCAGACTCTGATAGGTCTTAAATTTAAAACTCCTTTGATATGTCTGAATGCCCTTTCAACCATTTCCTTATCAAAATAATTATTTACAACTTCTTCTGAAGAATATTTTGTATTGTGATAGATTAATGAATACCCAATATCTAATTCGCTATCCAAATCTTTATTGAAATTCAATTGCTTTTTCATAACTTCTAAAGATGGATTGTAAATAACAATTAATCTTCCTTTCATATAATCGAATGTTTTTATAAAAACTTGAGTATTTTTTAATTGGATTAAGTTTTTTGTTGTGTAGATTTCATTTCTATCTATAGGCAAGATGAAATCTTTAACTAAAGTTTTTGTTTTTCTTATACCTGCAATTATTTCAAAATTTAAATTCAAAGCAATCTCTAGATTCTCTAAGGATAGCATCCCTCTATCCATAATCATCGACGATATTCCTTTATTCTTTAGCTCCAAAGCCATATCTCTAAAAATATCTATTCCTGAAAGATTTCCGTGATACTTTTTGTGAAAAATCGGAAATCCATTCTTAAAAGAAACCGCTAAACCAATTTGAATTAATTTACTAACCTTTTCATCTTTGCCTTTTCTCTTTTTTATATTCACGCTTGTTCCTGAGAAATAAGTATCTGTAATATCGATTATTGCAGATTCTTTTATATTTTCATAAGATTCAAAAACTGAAAACATATTTTCATTTATCTTTTCAAAATCTTCTTCATTTATATCCGCTAAGGATTCATAAAGCTCTTTCACACTTGGAAGTTTTGTTCCTAAAACTTCCGGGATTTCAGTATATCGCATCCAGTCTTCAAGTTTAGTTATACTTCTTTTTTCAAGCAGTTGAGAGTAAACTAAAGACAAAGCAGGTTTGTGCGGAATTTCTTTTAGCTTTAATTCGTTAGCAATTTTATCAATCGCTAAAATATCAAGACTTTGCTTTACATTTACTGCTTGAATATCGCTTGTCACAACTTTTTTTACAGCTTTTCCATTTACCTCTTTGCCCAGATACCTGACAAATTTTTGTTTTATCTTTCCATTTTCTCGGACATTTTTCACTTCAATAAGGTATACATTACCCCTAACTTTTTTCTTTCTAATAAATGTCATTGTAGTTGCTTATATTAGGCAACTACAAGTATATAAATCTTTCCTTTTATCCTCGGAAAAGTGTGTAGTGACTAATTTTTAGGGAAAAGTCAGGTA
>CAYXTQ010000127.1:0-1291 GCA_964467845.1 uncultured Methanosarcinales archaeon
AATGATAACTTAATATACCATTAATTCCAAGACCTAAAGCAACACCAATAACAAATCTTTCTAAAAAATCTAATTTATCATGCCAGTAATACATTAAAGCAAATCCAGGCAAAACAAAAAGCCAAAATAAAGATAAAACAGTCCTTAAAACAACAATCAAACCTTCTTTATAAAATACAATTTTAAAAAATATTAAAAATACAATAAATAAAATTAATAAGATACTAAATTCTTTTTTTAATTTATCAATCAAATTTTTGTTCAACAATGCAATCCTCTCCGGGTTTATTGTTCTTCAATATTACAACTAAATCATTATTATAAACAACATCAATGAAGTCTTTTTCATCTAATTTATTTGCAATTAACATATTATACTGGGCCAAAACAGGATAATATTGGCTTGCCTTATCAAATATATAATAGTCAAATTGACATATATCCCTTGGCTTTGTTATATATTCATCAGTCTCGGTTTTTGCAAAACCAAATTTAAAAAATGATATCCTATATGGGCTTTCTATTCCGCCATCATCCCCAGGCCTCTTAATTACATATTCCCTTTTAATTTTTTTCTCATACAAAGCTTTATAATAATCTTCAACATTCATTAAATAATGTCTTCTTTCAACATTTCTAAGCTGAGCATCCTGATCATAAGTATCTCCATAGAAAAATAATACACTAGAATTCATTAAAGTATTTTTACTCACCCACCGCATAGCATCCCAATGATATTTATTCATTAACCCTGGCGTTGTAAATGTTTCTGGGTGAGGAAATATATTAGAGACAAAAGGTATTTTTATAAAATTAACAATTAATATTAATAAAAGTAAACTGGCAACTATAGAATATTTTTTATTTATTTTTAAAAAATTAATAACATAATATAAAGTTAAAGCTGCAAATATTGCTAAATAAATCCCCCAAAAAATCCTTGTTCTTAACGCATGTCTCTCTAAAAAAAGATAATTACCATAGCTAACTAAAAACATAAGTAAGCTAGCAATAATTGCAATATGGATTTTTCTTTTTATTAAAATAAACAAAGAAATCAGAACCCCTATTAATATTAATATAGCTATGAACTTTAAATCTGCAAACCTGATTATAGGGTCATTTCCGTATGTTGTAATTACTTTCCATACTAAAGGCTGCTTTACGTTCCATGTAAACATAAAAATAACTATAAAATAAAAGCTTACAACAAATGATATTATCCCAG
Organism: uncultured Methanosarcinales archaeon; assembly: GCA_964467845.1. Taxonomy (GTDB): domain Archaea; phylum Nanobdellota; class Nanobdellia; order Woesearchaeales; family CAYXTQ01; genus CAYXTQ01. The sequence continues at coordinate 1,229 of CAYXTQ010000127.1, forward strand.
AAATAATAATTTTTTTTATATTAGAAACATTTATTTTCTTAATTATTAAAAAATCAACAACCA
>CAYXTQ010000127.1:1301-2777 GCA_964467845.1 uncultured Methanosarcinales archaeon
TATAAACATAACAGCAAAAATAAGCTCAGAATGATGTGCTATCACAATTGAACTAATAAAAACCGCCAGTAAAATATAACTTTTTTTTAAGTTTAACCTCAACATAACCCAAAAAATAGCCATCAAAAAAAAATGTCCAAAAAATGTTGGCCAATTACCCCACGTAAGTAAAATGAAAGGACTTTTTGTAAATAACAACAGGGAAAAAGGTAAGGCAAGCAATGCAATATTCTTATTAAAATCCCTTATTATCATGTACATAATAAAGGCAGATAAGCAGGTAACAAAAAATACTAAAAAATAAATTGTATCATAAGTCTCTAAACCGCTTGTATAAGAAAGCACAACCCCAAGATGATGTGATAGTGCAGGATAAAAACCAGTTATATTATGTAAATCAGAACCTTTTACAGCATAAAATATTTCATTTTTATAATTTCCTATTTTTTTTATTGCTTCTGTTCTTATTTGGTGTTGAAATGCATCTGAAGCCAAATAACCATAAGGGAAATCATGACTTATTTTATGATCCCACAAAGTACCCACACTTATATACATTAATAATCCAAATATTAAAATAAGGTATAATGCTTCAATAAATTTGAATTTAATTTTAAACACCCATGCTTCGTCTTCTTACAAACATATCAATAACAGCAAAAAACCCTTTTATTTCTTGTTTTAATTGTGTTATACTCCTTATTTTAAATAACCTTCTTAAAATTACCTTTGGCCTTAGATAAAATTTTTTATGGGCAATTTTATAATATTCCTTTAATTTTTCAGGACTTATTGTTGGCAATCTCATAACAACATCAGACATATTATACTTGCTCCAGTCCTTTGTAATTATATATCCATTTTTGTCAGCCCATTCAAACATCTCTGTTCCAGGATAGACAGTAGTTATATTATATTGCACTTCATCCGGATTCAGCTCATTAGCAAACTTAATTGTTTTTTTTATTGTCTCTTCTGTTTCCCCAGGATTACCAAACATAAAACTGCATCTTGTCTCAATTCCAATCTTTTTTGCAGCTTTAACCACTTTTCTTACCTGCTCCAAAGAAATTCTTTTATTTATTGTTTTTAATATATCCTTATCAGCACTCTCTACACCAAATAATATAAGGTGACAACCGCTTTTTTTCATATGTCTAAGTAAATTTTCATCAATAAAATCTACCCTTGTAAAACAACTCCAAGTAATATCTACTTTTTCCCTTATTATTATATCGCAAAATTCTTTGACAACCTTTTTAAACATTGTAAATGTATCATCATAAAAAGAGATTTCCTTTATACCATACTTATTTTGTAACAACTTTATCTCATTTATTATATTTCTTGCTGACCTTGGCCTTACAATTCCTCTAAAAGCCCTATGACAAAAAGTACATCTTCCAGGGCAGCCCCTAGTGGCAAATATACTCATTGCAGGCAATCTTTTATAATTGCCTAAAGCAGGAAAATACT
>CAYXTQ010000128.1:0-2775 GCA_964467845.1 uncultured Methanosarcinales archaeon
TGCTACAAGAATATCAAGGCAATAAATCTGTGAGTCAACCAGGGGTCACGCGTTCAAATCGCGTCAGGCCCATATGCCCTGCTGGTGTAGCCACGGGAAATTTTTAAGAAAAATTTCATAAAAACATATGGGACGTTCGCTACACGAAGTCCCACTAATGCCCTGCTGGTGTAGTCCGGTCAATCATTTCGGATTTTCGAGGATTGCGAAAATCTTATTATATTGGACGGATCCAAAAACATCCGAAGACTCGGGTTCAAACGATTGGTTACGCTCGATCGATACGCAAGGTGGAACATAAAGTTCCACGTGCTCGCCTATCGGCTCGCAATCAATCTGAATTTCCCGAGCGGGGCATATTTTATTTCTAAACCAAAAAGTATTTAAACTTCAAGTTTATACATATAAACTGTGAGTTTATATGAAAAATATAACCAACAATGAGATGCTTTTTGTATTAAGCATCTTCAAAAGCCCTGAAGTAGAATACAATGCAAGCAATATAGCAAAACTTATAGGTATTAGCCCTATGGGTGCTTTGAAAATAGCTAGAAAGCTTGAAAATGAAAATATACTAACTTCAAAAGAATTAGGAAAAGCAAGATTCTATCAACTAAACATTAATAACGAATACGTAAAGCAGTATTTAATATTCCTACTAAAAAGAGAAGCTGAACAAGCCCCAAGTTATGTAAAGGTGTGGATTAAAGAGATTAAAAAGATTAAAAGTGCAGATATTGCTATTTTATTTGGTTCTATCTTAGGAAAAAAAGAAAGCAATGACATAGATGTTCTTTTAATCACAACCCAAAAAGAATTTCCTAAATTAAAAAAAGAAATAGACAACATTAACCTTATAAACATTAAAAAATTACACCCGATATATCAGTCAGAAGAAGATTTAAAAAAAAACATAAAAAAAAAGGATAAAACACTATTAAATGCTATAAAAGGTATTGTTGTTTTTGGGGAAGAGAAAATTATAAGTTTACTTGAAAAATGAGTTATGCAAAAAATAAAAGAGATTGGTGTTTGAAAAAAGCAGAAAGAGAACTAAAAGAGTCTGAAACGCATAGAGGACTTATTAAGATAAAACCAGATTCAAAGAAAGCAGGAGAACATATAAGCAAAGCAGAGCATTATCTCAAAGCAACAGATTATTTAAAAAAAGGAAATTTCTCTGATATAAGTGCAAGCACAGTTTTTTATTCAATGTACCATTGCTTATTAGCAATTGCTGCAAAATTCGGTTATGAATCAAGAAACCAAGAATGTACTTTTGCATTAATCAATAGCTTGATCGAAGATAACAAGATAGATCTTGAAAAAGACTTATTAGATAAGGTTTCATCCTTAGATATTGAAAAAAGTAAAGAGCAAACAACTGTCGAAGTAAGAGAACAGTATCAATATGGAACAAATCTTTCACTAAAAGACGACTTATACAAAGAACTTTTTGAATTAGCAAAAAAGATTATTTCAAAAACAAAGGAAATAATAGAAGAATAAATCTCCCTTAAAATCGTCAAAATCATATCAGCCCCGAGCTGGGCATTTTTTTTTGAATAATAAACACATTTTTAAATAACACCTTCTAAACAACCCACATGAAGAAAGGATTTTGGATTATAGTTAAGGATATAATAAGAAAAAGCGATATAGTCTTGGAAGTATTGGATGCACGTTTTCCAGAATTGACAAGAATAAGGAATATGGAGGAGTATGCTTTGTTTTTACAAAAGCAGTTAATACTTGTGATAAATAAGGCAGATATTGTTTCTGAAACTACGCTTAGAAATATAAAGGAACAATATAAAAATTCTGATTACATTATAATCTCAACTAAAATGTCAAAAGGTATAAATGGATTACTAAAAAAAATAAAGAACACAAAAATTAAAAATGCAAGAGTAGCTGTTATAGGATATCCAAATACAGGAAAAAGCTGCTTGATAAACAAACTTTCTAAGGGTGCAAAAGTGCGTACAAGTTCTGAATCAGGATTTACCAAGGGATTGCAGTTAATCGCTGGAAAAAATAAAACTAGGTTGTTTGACACCCCTGGAGTTGTTCCTTTCAGGGACAGAGATGAGGTAAGACTTGGCCTGGTATCTGGGATAAGCCCTTCTAAGTTAAAGGATCCGGATATTGTGGCTTATAAGTTAGTAGAAATATTTATGAGAACAAATCCTTTTGCACTTGAAATAGCCTATGGTATCAAAACAAAAAACCCGGAAGATTTCTTGATTGAATTTGGAAAAAAAAATAATATGTTAATGAAAGGCGGAATTATTGATGAAAGAAGGGCTGCTATTCAATTGCTTACTGATTGGCACAAAGGAAAGATAAGGCTCTAATTTATAATAGAAATAGTTTCATGCGTCATAACTCGAAAAATTTATTCTCACTTAAATCTATACTTAAACTGATTCTTCCGCTTTGTTTTCTTAAAATTTATTGCGTTGCTTTTCCTTAATTTTTTGAGGCAGTTTGTAACCGAACCTATAGAAACTCCTAATCCTTCAGATATTTCTTTAGAAAAAAACCAACTATTTTTATTCCTTTCTAAAAAACTATAAACCTCTTGCTGCCCCATATATTCAATTTTTAATAATCAGTGTTTAAATAGTTTTCCTAGTTTATAGCCAGTTTATGGCTAAAGAGAAGGATTTTCTAACTTCAATTTGCTTTATTTAAATAGTTTATAGCCAATGTGGGGTTTATAGCCAAACCTATTTTTCTTACTGCTACTTTTATACAACAACAATCTTTAAA
>CAYXTQ010000129.1:0-2729 GCA_964467845.1 uncultured Methanosarcinales archaeon
AAAGGGGGAATACAGTTATCGTTTACTTAATATTTTAGTAACGTTCCCCACCCCCTTGTGATTTATTTAATATTTTTAACAACACTCACTATTGCAAAGCATTGAATTCCTAAACCTTTTCCAAACGGTGTTAATTCTTCACCTGAGGTTATTGTTATTCCAACTTTATTCTCACTTATTCCCAGAACTGTCCCAAGACTATGTTTCATTTTATCAACGTATTTTTCAAGATAAGGTTTTTTTGCTTCAATCATGATTCCCACATTATTTATTTTGTAATTTTCATCTTTTAACAATTTTAAAGCAAGTTTTATGTATTCTTTTGAATCCTTTATTCCTAATCTTAAGCATAAATCATCACAATAATAGCCAATGCTTCTTTTACCAATTGATTGTGTTATTGCATTAAACAAAGCATGCAAAACAACATCACCATCAGAGTTTGCCTCTAATTTTTTTTCATTTTTAAAAAATAAAATTCCTAGTGTAAGTCCTTTTTTATTGCTGAATTTATGAGAATCCTGGCCAAGGCCAACTTTAGCAGAAGTCATGATTGTTTTTAGAGTTTCAAAATCAGTTGGAGTTGTAACTTTAAAGTTTTCTTCAGGGCATTTTACAACTTTAACTCTAAAGCCAAGCCTTTCAACCAAAGCGGTATCATCAGTTGCATAGAAATTGTCAATAGCTGCTTTTTCAAATGCTTTAATAGCTAAACCATATTTTATGCATTGGGGTGTTTGTACTTGAAAAAGTTCATTGCGGTTTAAGGTTGCAACAACAAAGTTATTTTTAACTTTTTTTATTGTGTCTTTTGCTGGAAATCCTGCAACAGAAGCTCCAAATTGCTTTGCTGCATTAATACAATCAATAATTGTTTTTTGTGTTATTAAAGGATTTGTAGCATTATGTATCACAATAATATCATCTTTTTTTGCTTTTATTGATTTAAGTCCATTGTAAACTGAATCTTGTCTATGAATTCCTCCTTCTATAATGTTATCTATCTTTTTTAGATTAAATTGTTTAACTAAGTTTTGCAAAGTGTTAATGTTTTCTTTGCTTGTAACAAGGATTATTTTATGAATTAAAGGGCAGTCTTCAAATTGTTTTATTGTATAATGGATTAATGGTTTGTTTATTATATTAAGGAATATCTTGTTAAGGTTTTTATTCATCCTTTTGGATTTTCCTGCTCCAACTATTATAGCGTGATTCATAATACCCCCTAAGAATTAGAGAATAAAATGGATTTTATAAGGGTTGCGGTTAAATATTACAAATATTAGAAAATTTTATAAATAGAGATAGAATTTGGTGCTTTTATGGAAAATAACTATAATCAACCAAATGACTATGCAGGATTAAGTATAGCTTTAGAGAGACAGCAACTTGAGCAAGATTTGTTTAAAGGAAATGTTGGTTTGGATGGTAAAGTTAGTATTTTAAGCAAAACTCTTAACAGAACTGAAATACCTCTTTTGCTTACTGATAAAGATAAAGAAAGATATATAACTGAATTGTTAGAGTTGCTTATACAAAAAGGATTAAGAGCAAAATTTTTAGGATAAAAATAAAGATAATTATTTGTGTATGATTTCTTGAGCTTTGTTTCGTGCCCATTTATCTGCTTCTAATATTTCATCAATATCTGGATTTTTTATTATTTTATGAGAATCCATGATTTGTTTTATTGTATTTGGAATGTCTAAGAAAGAAATTTTATCATCTAAGAAAGAATAAACTGCAATTTCATTTGCAGCGTTCATTACAGCAGGTAATGTTCCTCCTGTTTTGCCAGCATCATAAGCGTATTTCAAGCAAGGGAATAATTCAAGATTTGGTTTTTTAAATGTTAATTCTTTAGTTTCTATTAAATTTAAAGTTGGCAATGTATCATTTGCAAACCTTTTTGGATATGTCAAAGCATATTGTATAGGAATTTTCATAGAAGGAATGCCAAGTTGAGCTATTATAGATTTATCTTTGAATTCAACCAAGGAATGAACTATTGATTGTGGATGAATAACAACCTCTATTTTATTATAAGGTATATTATACAACCAATGCGCTTCTATTACTTCAAAGCCTTTGTTCATTAAGGTTGCAGAGTCAATTGTTATTTTAGCACCCATGTTCCAGGTTGGATGCTTTAAAGCATCTTTTGCCTTAACCTTTTTCATTTGCTCTAAAGTTAAATTCTTAAATGCGCCTCCAGAACAGGTTATTATTATTCTATTGACATCTTTTTTATCTTCTCCATTAATGCATTGAAAGATAGCACTATGCTCTGAATCAATTGGCATTAAATTTATTTTATTTTTTTTTACTTCTTTCATTACAATAGAACCAGCTGTAACTAATGTTTCTTTATTAGCTAGAGCAATATTTTTTTTTTTTTTTATAGCTTCTAAAGTCGGTAATACTCCAATAGAGCCAACTAAAGAATTTATTACTGTGTTTGATTCTTCTAAAGAAGCTATTTTTTTTATTCCTTCTAAGCCAGAGAAAACTTCAATATCAACTTTTTTTTTTAATAAGTCTGCTTTTTCTTTGTCCATAACTGCAACTGCAATTGGTTTAAATTCTTTTATTTGTTTTTCAAGAATATCAATGTTTTTATTGCAAGTAAGGCCAGTTACTTTGAATTCATTTGGGAATTTTTTAATTATCTCTAAACTTTGAGTTCCAATTGAGCCGGTAGAACCTAATATACTTATTTTTTTCATTTT
>CAYXTQ010000130.1:0-2719 GCA_964467845.1 uncultured Methanosarcinales archaeon
GTATAAGAATAGCGATATTGATGTTTTTATTTATGGTGATCCTGAAGGATTAGATATAGGTAAGTTTGAAGCAGAACTTCATCGTGATATACAGCTGTTTATAGGGGAAGATAAAAAAAAGCTTAAAAGTTTTGGGCCAGGGTTATTAAGAAATATTATTAAAGGAAACATTATTAAAGGAGATATTCCTATTGAGCTAATAGAAAATGCCAGTATTTAGAAATAAAGAGGATGTGTATGATAGATGCATTGCAGAGGGAAATATACAAAATCAAGATACTGTAGATTTTGAAAAAATAAAGGCTAATTTAAATATTGTTGATGAAGATTTGGCAAGCGCAAAAGACAGTTTATTAAAGAAAAGGTGGAATTCTGCTTACAAGATTTACTATGATGTTTTACATGTATTGGTGGAATCATATGTTTCTTTTGATAAAGTTAAAGTATTAAACCACAAATGCTTGTTTGCTTATCTTTGCGAGAAGCATCCTGAACTTGAATTTGACTGGAATTTCTTTGAAAAAATAAGAACCAAAAGAAACGGAATTCATTATTATGGCACTCCTGTAAAATATGGGGATTGGAAAGAGGTAGAGCTCCAGGTTAATTTATATATTAACAAGCTAAAAGTAGAAATAAAGAAAAATATAAAAAGCAATCAATTAAAGGGTTTATGAAAATGTCAATCTTCAAAGCATATGACATAAGAGGAATTTACCCTCAGGAAATTAATGAAGATATTGCATATAAATTAGGAAGGGCTTTTGTTACTTTCTTGAAATGTAAAAAAGTAGTTGTAAGCAGAGACATGAGATTAAGTTCTAAAGCATTATCTGATGCTTTGATTAAAGGTTTAACAGACCAGGGCGCAGATGTTATAGACATTAGACTAAGCAGCACACCAATGAATTATTTTGCCAACAATTTCTTAAAAGCTGATGGCTCTATTATGATTACTGCTTCACATAATCCTAAAGATTTTAATGGATTTAAATTAAGCAGGGAAAAAGCAATTCCAATTAGTGAAGATACTGGAATAAAAAAAATAGAATATTTAGTTAATAAAAATAAATTTAAAGATGGAAAAAAAGGAAAAGTAACAGAAAAGGATGTATTAAATGATTATGCAAATCATGTTGTGAAATTTATAAAAAAAAGTAATAAAAATCTGAAGATAATTGCAGATGCCGGCAATGGTATGGCTGGTTTAACTGCTGATAAAATTTTTTCTAAATTAGGCCTTAAATTGGAAAAAATGTATTTTGAGCTGGATGGTACTTTCCCAAACCATGAGGCAGATCCCTTAAAGGAAAAAAATGTCAAAGAAATAAAAGAACGTGTTTTAAAGGAAAAATTTGATTTGGGCATTGCATTTGACGGTGATTGTGACAGGGTCTTTTTTATTGATGAAAATGGCCAAAAAATACCTTCTGATTTTATTATTGCATTATTTAGCCAAGAGTTTCTAAAGAAAAATCCAAAAGAAAAAATAATTTATGATTTAAGAAGCAGTAAAATTATAGAAGAAACTATTACGCTAAATAATGGAAAACCAATCATGTCCAGAGTCGGCCATGTTTTTGTAAAGGACTTAATGAGGGAAAAAGATGCCTTATTTGGAGGAGAACTTTCTGGCCATTATTATTTTAGAAATAATTTTTACACAGATTCTGGAATAATAGCAACAGTAAAATTAATTGAAATTTTATCAAAAACCAATAAAAAATTATCTGAATTAGTAAAACCATTCAAGAAATATTACCAAAGCGGAGAAATAAATATTAAAGTAAAGGATAAAATAAAGGATATAGAAAAAAATTACAAAGATGGTAAGATATTACATATAGATGGCTTGAGCGTTTACTATAAAGACTGGTGGTTTAATATTAGGCCAAGTAATACAGAGGATTTGTTAAGGTTAAACTTAGAGGCTAATACTAAAGAGTTAATAGAGAAAAAAAAGAAAGAGTTGTTAGATTTGATTAAAAAATAAAAATTTTTTTTTTTTTTTACATTATCTATAGAAACGAGTTTGCTTTCTAATCTCAAGTTCTAACTCATCATCCTTTAAGATTATATCTTTGATATTTATCCTTGGGTGTTTTTCATAATCCCATCCAACCCATCCTCTCCCATACAACATAACTCTTTCTTCTGGTGTGAGTATAACTTTTAAAGGTGTACTCGTGATGTAACGAGCTATTGCTCTATAATGACCTCCGTCACCACCTATTATCTCAAAGCTATTTTCATCTATTTGGCGTATACGAACAGGTGGAATATCATCACCATTTTCAATTCCTTTGATGATTGCATCTATAACTTGAGCACTTTTTTTCCTTTCCCAGCCGTAGAGTGTTACTTTATTAAAGTCTAAATCCATTATTTGTCCATCTAAAGGCTTGTTTTGTTCCATCATTATTAAAATAAATATTACTTATATTTAAATTTATTGATTTGTAATGATTATATAGTGACAACATTTGTAAATAATGTTACAGATATAAACAAATTAATAATATAATTAGATATACCGATATACAAATATCTATATTAATATACTATTTAATATAAAAATAATTTTAATAGTAAACTTTATATACCATAACAAAATTACATATCTTGGAGAGAGAAGAAAAAAAAAAGTACAAAAAAAAAAAAAAAAAAAGGCTCTTTTCTCTGTTTGAGTAAATATAATTGAAAAAAAAAAACCATTATA
>CAYXTQ010000131.1:0-2662 GCA_964467845.1 uncultured Methanosarcinales archaeon
ATTGGATTATTGATATTTATTTTTTTTTTTTTATTGAATTTGATTTAAACCTGCAGAATAAGAACTATCAACAACACACATGCAACACCAATTAATATCCTCCTTATAGAAATATATTCCGCATTAACTTTTTCTGTTCCTTTTAATTGCTCTATATCCCTTCTATCATAAATTCTCATGTTAAACGTACAAAGAACTAATAAGTCATATATAAAATTAATCTTTTATAATTTTTCTTTTTTAATTTTAATATTATCCTTCTTAATAACTACTAATGCCTCTTTATAAGTTAACAATTTTGATTTAGCACCATGATGCCGTATTACAGACTCAGCATTAGCAATTGCTAACTGTACAGCAAACTTAATATCATTCTTCTTTATAATGCCTGATAAAAAACTGGCAGCAAAAGCATCTCCTGCTCCAGTTGTTTCCACTATCTTAATATTTTTATGCGGCATAAAACTATAAACATAATATCCATTATAACAATAGCCCTCATTTTTGCCATCAGTTATTACAATTGTCTTAACTCCAACCTCCATTAAACTCTTAAACATCTCCATAATGTTTTCTTTGCCACTCATATAACCTGCTTCTTCCTTATTCAAAACTAAAATATCTGTCCTGCTTAATATATTTTTAAGGAATAATTTTCCTTTCTTTGCTAAATAAGTCGAAGCATTAAAACAGATTTTAATATTATTTTTCTCAGCAAACTCTGCTAATTTTTCCATTGTTTTAAAACTCTCATTTAACATTGAAGAAAAATAAAACCACCTTGTCTTTAATTTCTTTAAATCAACTTCTTTAAACTTTAAATTATCATTTGCTCCTTTGTAAGCTAAAATAGTTCTATCATGCTCAATACTATCTAAAATTACACTATAGCCGCCATATTCTTTTCCACGCATTCCCAAAAAATCAATATCTTCTTTCTTTAATTCCCTCAAAATAATCTCAGCATTATCATCACAGCCTAATTTTCCTAAAAAACCAACCTTATGCCCTAATCTTGCTAGTGCAACTGCTGTATTTGTTCCACCACCGCCAGTTGTAAACCTTAACTCCTTAATTAAAATCTTTGATCCGGTTGGATACGCTAATAAGTCTATTTCCTTCTTAGAATCCATTATTTTAATTAGTTCAGAATACTTTGTATTAGCAAAAACATCTAAAGTAGCGCTGCCAACAGTTATTACATCATACATAAGAATAAATTAATTATAGAACTTTATAAATTTTTTTAATCTTTATAGAATGCTAAATTCATTCTTTCTGTATTAAGCTTTTTGTGGAATTGCTTTTCTTTTGGAACTGATTCAGTTTTTCTTAGTTTATATTGTAATTCCAATTTTTGTATTATCTTCTCAATACTTGTTCCTGGTTTTACAGCTTCATTTTTTATACCAAAAAAACCCAGTAACCATCTTCCTCTCAATTTTCTAGGAGTATATAAATAATCTATTCCATATTTGCGGCACCGTCTTATTAAATGTAATCCAGGGTACTTTACATTTTCTTTTAATTTATATTCTTCTGGTTTCTGTCCAGGAGTGTATTTTATTAACTTAGCTCCTTTGATGTGTTCAGGCATAACATATTCATCTAATTTTGAAACAATTCCATAAGCCATTTCAAATCATACCTCTCTTCTAAACCTTCTTCTTACCCTATAATTCCCACCATGAATCTTGATAGCCTTACCATTTACAATTGCGTCAGCTATTTTCTTCCTTGCAACTAACAACAACCTATGAAAAGTTGGCTGTGAAATATTCATCTTTTTAGCTGCTTCTTCCTGCTCAATTCCTTCTAAATCCTTTAACCTCACAGCTTCAAATTCATCTACTGTCAATATAGATTCCTCTAACTCAATCATTCTAATTCCAGCTGGTTTAAAGAAAGTTACATTTGGTTCACAAAAAACCCTTCTACATCTTCTAGGCCGAGGCATTATAGATCTTCTAACTTTTTGTTTATTGCTTCAATCTCTTCTTCTATATATTTCTTTTCCTCTTCTAAAACTTTTTTTTGTTCATCTTTTGTTAAATTTACTTCTGTGTAATTTCTCCAACCGAATCTTCTGAATCCTCTTCTCCAACCAAACCCTCTACCACAAGGTCCAAATCCTCTTCCAGTTGGCCCAAAACCCATTGGCCCAGTTCCATCAAATCCTGGCATTTTTATTTCACCTCCATTACTCTTATTTAATTAGGTTATGAATTATTATTCATAATCTCTATATGAATATATATTCATAACTACTATATAAATTTTTCTATTATTTTTATTGACTATTGATTAATGGCCTTTAATTATTGACTTTTTTTTTTTTTTTTTTAATGGAGTTGGCGGGAATTTCACACTGGTTGCGAACGAAGTGAGCTCGTGAGACTTCGCAAAGCGAATGTCTCACTTTGGGTGTCAACCGACCGTAACCAGTTGTTTTGAACCCGCGGCCTCTGCTGTGCGAGAGCAGCGCTCTTCTGCTGAGCTACAACCCCTAAAAACACAATATTATTTTTTTTTTTTTGTCAATTTAATTAACCAATAGGTGTTATACAACAATCACAATTATTTGTGCACTCCATGAAAATCTTTTGATTTTCAGGGCACAGAAAAGATTTGCTTTTCTCGTGCGTTCCAGTTTTTTATTTTT
>CAYXTQ010000132.1:0-2607 GCA_964467845.1 uncultured Methanosarcinales archaeon
TTTATAAAAAAAATCCAGAAAGAAAAAATAGATTTCTTAGTATGGGAATAGCAGAGCAATCATGCACCGGTGTTGCTGCTGGATTAGCCAAAGAAAATAAAATATCTGTTTTTGGAAGCTATGGTGTTTTTTCAGCTGGCCGTAACCTAGATCAGTTAAGAACAACTGTTTGTTATGGTGAATTTAACGTTAAAGTTGCAGGAGCTCATGGTGGTGTTTCAGTTGGCCCAGATGGTGCAACACACCAAGCCTTAGAAGATCTATTCCAGATTACTGGCTTACCTAACATGAAGGTATCTGTACCATGTGATTCAGTAGAAACATATAAAGCAACTAAAGTAATGTTGTTTGGTATTAAAGGGCCTTGTTATATAAGATTTACACGAGAGGCAACACCAATTGTAACAACAGAAAAAACACCTTATAAGTTTGGAACTGCTAATATAATCAGACTAAGAGGTATTAAAGATAATTTTATAGATGCTTTTGAAACAAAATTAGCAACAGATTATAAAAATGAAAAAGAGGATATAGCTATTGTTGCCTGTGGCCCGATGGTCCCGGAAGCTATGAGGGCTGCATGGATTTTAAAAGAAGAGTTTGGCCTTGAAACAAGGGTTATTAATATGCACACAATGAAACCGATTGATAAAAAAGCAATAGAAAATGCTGCAAAAGACTGCAAGGTAATAGTTACAGCAGAAGAGCACCAGGTTGGTGCCTTGGGCAATATTGTTGCAGCTGTTATATTAGAATCAGGAAATGCAGTTAAGTTTGGCAGAATTGGAGTTAAAGACAGGTTTGGTGAATCAGGTTATCCATGGGAGTTGATTAAGGAATTTGAAGTTTCAGCTGAGCATATTGCGCAAATGGCAAAAAAATTGATTGATAAGAAATGATTTTATGTTAATTATTTAAAATTAAGGATGTAGAGAACAATGAAAAAAAATGAGAATATTGTTGTTACTGTAATGATAGAGATTCCTAAAGGAAGCAGGAATAAATATGAATATGACCATGAAAAGAAGGTAATTAAGTTTGACAGAATGCTTTATTCTGCAGTACATTATCCTACTGACTACGGGTTTATAATTGATACATTGGCTTTAGATGGAGACAATTTAGATGCTTTAGTTCTTGTTTGGGAACCTACTTTTTCAGGATGTATAATCGAAGCAAAGCCCATCGGTGTATTTAATATGGTTGATGAAAAATGTAAAGACGAAAAAATACTTTGTGTTCCATTATTTGATCCTTTATGGAATTATATTAATGATATTTCAGATGTCCCACATCATTTGCTTAAAGAGATAGAACATTTTTTTTCTATATATAAAGACCTTGAAATGAAAAAAACAAAAGTTTATGGTTGGGAAAACAGAGAATGTGCTATAAAAATTATCAAGGAAGCACAAAAAAGGTATAAAGATAAAAACCCCTCATAGAAAAATATTTAAATACATTCTTTAAATTTATTTTGTTTATATGGATATAAAAGTTAAATGTAGGAGATGCAGCAAGATAGCAAGGCCTAATGAGCTTGTTCTAGACCCGGATTACAAGATGATGGTTTGCCCTTTATGCGTTAAGGAGAAAAAGAACAAAAGAGATGGTTAAAAAGGAATTTTAGGCGATGAAAAAGGAAAAAGAGTTTATTGAATAGGTAGAGAAGAAAAAATCAGCTGGCTATGACATGGAAGATGAATACCTTGACAGGGCTTATAAAAGGAATATGCAGGAAACAGTAATTGTTGAGAAGATTGATGATTACAAAGTTAAATACACTTGCCCAAAATGTAATTATAAATTCCAGTATGATATAACAAAGAAGTATCCTGCAAGATGTCCTTATTGCGATGCACAGATAGCAAGAATAAGATATTGATTTATTATTTTTTTCTTTTCCCATTTAGCAATTATTTAGTTTATTTCCAAACAATAAATCTAAAAATAGACTAATGGTCTGTATAACTATTTCGCTTTTTAATAATATATAATAATTAAACGCAATATAACTGCGTTTAATAGGTGTTGCGGCGAAATTTCCAATTTTCCTCGCCGAGGAAACCTGATTTTCTTAACGAATTGCATCGTTTAACTGCTCCATTAAATCCAATAATTTTGAGAGGCTAAAAAAGAGAAGGGGGACAATTCTAAACTTAAAAGGGTTCATTTTCTTTAGAGATATCCACACAATAAGACATTATCTTCAAATTGTTTCAATTGTAAATTCTTAATTTTTATTGAATTATTTATTTTATTTATCATCAATTGACCGACTACAGGAATTGCGTCATTCCCAATTATTATAGGGGCAACATAAAAATTTATCTTATCGGCTATTTTCGCTTGGATAAAAGATGTAATAACAGCAGAACCTCCTTCAACGAGAAGGGAAATGATATTTTGTTCACCGAGTTTATACATTAGGGCATTCAAATTAACTTTCTTTTTTCCACAAATTAGAATTTTTATCCCTTTTTTTTTCATTATTTCTTTTTTATCCTTATCATGTAACTCGGTTGTTACGATTAGCACATTATCATTCATCATGACATTTGCGTTTAAAGGAATTTCTAATTTGCTGTCTAATATTATTCTTCAAGG
>CAYXTQ010000133.1:0-2586 GCA_964467845.1 uncultured Methanosarcinales archaeon
GTGAAAGTTATGCAACTAGTACTGGAACAGAATGGGATATTAATGTAGAGTAAAATATTTAAATACTAAATACTTGTATATTCTACGAGTATTGTGTATAAAAATGATAAAAAGTAGAAGTCTATCAAAAAGAGAATATAACATAATTTCAGAACTTGCTTTAAGAAAAATAAATATCATTAATATAGATTATGCTTCAAAACTTTTTAAGATCAATAAAAGAAGATTATGGGACATTTTTTATAGATTAGAGAAGAAAGGCTGGCTTGAAAGAATAGAAAAAGGTAAGTATATGATTGTGCCTTTTCAAGCCAGGTGGGGTTGGTTAGAGCACCCTTTTGTTTTAGCTTCAAATTTAATAAAAAAATATTATATATCATATAGAACCGCACTTGCTCATTATGGACTAACAGAACAAATTCCTGTTTATGTTTATATAGCAACAACAGAAAGAAAAGGCAAATTAGAATATAAGTTGCAAAATTATATTTTTAGATTTATAAGGATAAACAAAAATAAATTTTTTGGATTCAAAAAAGAACTAATCAACAACAAAGGAATTTTTATTGCAGAAAAAGAAAAAGCAATTATTGACTGTTTAGATAAAGAAAGGTATTCAGGGACTATAATTGAAACCGCAAAAGCATTAAATAATAGCAGTATTAACATCAATAAAGTTAAAAAATATGCATTAAAAATGAATAATTCTTCATTGAACAGAAGACTTGGTTATTTGCTTGATTTATTGAAAAAAGATTCTTCTGGCTTGGAAAAACATATTGGGGGGTATAGAAATATTTATCTTTCAACAGTTTTACCTAAAAAAACAATAAAAATAGACAAGAAATGGAAACTTATTATTAATATTAAAAAGGATGATCTATTAAAATGGTAAACAAAGATGAAATAATAAAGATAGCAAAAAAAGAAAAATTACCATTAGGAACTATTGAGAAAGATTTTATCTTAACTTTTATCTTAAAGAAAATTTACGAATCTGATTTAAAGGATAAACTTGTTTTCAAGGGGGGAACAGCATTACATAAATTATATTTACATAAAAGAATGTCGATAGATTTGGATTTTACAGAAGTAAAACCAATAATGATAGATGAATTAAAGACAGTGATAGAAGATAAAGAAATAAATTCAAAGATTAAAGAAGTAAATAAAACAAGTAACTCAACAAAAATAGTTTTAAACTATACTAGTGTTTTGGAGTATAAAAATAACATTATCATTGACATAAGTAAGAGAGAAAAACCAATTTTGGGATTAATTATTAAAAAACTAAGATCATATTATTTTGAAGATATAGAAGTTTTGACATTGCAGTTAGAAGAATTAATTGCCGAGAAAATAAGAGCAATAATCCAAAGAAATAAGCCGAGAGATTATTTAGATATTTATTATGTTCTATATAAAGAGAACTTTGATTTTAAGAATGTAATTGATATAGCTAAACAAAAGCTTAAACTAGATAATGATAAATTTGATATTAAGGGTATATTTAATAATTTAGATATTGTTAGAAGTTTGTGGGAACAAGATTTAAGAGGTATCTTACCACATATACCAGATTTTGATAAAGTAATCAATAAGGTTTCTCAGTTTTTTAAAAAGATAATTAGAGCTAAGTAAAATTTCTTTTTTTAATAACAAAGAGTAGAACACATTTTAATATTGCTAATTTATAGAGTGAGAGTTATGCAACTCAAATAGGATGGGATATAGATGTAGAATAGAATTGAAAATAAAAAATTAATTAAAAAGATGTAGTTAGATTAGATGTCCACAATTTCCTAATCCTATTTTATGGTGTCCACAAGCTCTTTGTGGGCTTCTTCTATTTTTTTAACAATAAAATCTAAAAATTTACTTATATCTCCATCCCGAGCTAGTTCCAGATAATCCGTATATTTAATTCTTTCTTCTTTCTTAATACAAATTGGGGGAAAACCAGACTTCATCAATATAAAATTAAGCAATAATCGCCCAGTTCTACCATTTCCATCAATAAAAGGGTGGATGGCAATAAAAAAATGATGAACATATGTTGCCAATATCGCTGGATGTAGATTTTTATGATTCTTAATCCACCGCATCAAAGAACTCATTTCCTTATTTACTTCTGAAGCTTTAGGAGGAGTATGTTTTGAGCCACTCATATAAACTTGGATTCTTCTAAACTGAATCTTTTTTATAAAATTTAAATTAACTTTTCCTCTACACCTTTTCATAAATTCGTAAGCTCTTTTTGTATTTTCAACTTCATAAATTTCTCTTAAATCTTTTCCTTCTGGTGAAATGCCATCTTCTAAGATATGGGCTGTCTCTTTTAAAGTTATAGCAGATCCTTCAATAGCATTTGTATTGAAAGTAAATTTAATCAATTGTTGTTTCTCAATAATTCCATATTCAATTTTAGAAATGGAAGATATTAACTTTTTATAATTACTTTTGATTTGACTTAATCTTTTAACAGTTTTTTTATTAAGGGTGACAATTTTCCTTATTTTTTTTAACTCTTTTACTTTCACTTCCAAAGGTTCTTCAACAATTTTTGCTAATTTTTTTAACTTTTCT
>CAYXTQ010000134.1:0-2574 GCA_964467845.1 uncultured Methanosarcinales archaeon
TAATTGCAAAAAGACCGGATGTAACTAGAATTGATGGATGTTTTGTTAATATTCCCAATATAGACTTGAAAATTGATATGGGCCCGCCAAAGGGGACAACTTTTTCCTGTTTAGGAGAAACCATATTGCAAACATTAGAGAATGATGACCGGCACCATGTCGGAGAAATTGATTTGGCTCATGTTGAAACTACAAGAGAGTGGGGAAAAAAACACAAGATTCAACACGCGGATTTAACTTGTTTTAGCCAGCCGCTTAAGGAAAAACCAAGATATCAATTGAATTGGCAAAAAAATAGCCTGGTTTTTGATCCTTTGAAGCATTGCGTTTTTCCTTAATGGTGTTAGAATAAAAGTCAGCATTAGCGAATTAGACAAGCTAAAGTACGAAGATCTTTATGAATTCACCTCAGACAGAGTCTCGCTAATGAAAGAAAAAGGAAAATGCTTTTATATGAAAAGTTTATCTTCCCCTTTCAGTTATAAAGCTATTATGGGTGGAATATGTACTAAGCATGGGCATAATATCAAACAATAAAAGCAAAATTGTGTTTGCTTTAACTGGCGGAACCGGGCTATTAGGCAGTAATTTACTTTTTGAAATAATTAAAAACAACCTTGAAAATCTTGATAATATAAAAATATTCTTTCTTGCTAGAAATGAAGAATTTATGTTTAAGTCATTGGGAGAAAGAATTAGAGAGATTTTATTGAAAGATGGTGTTTACTACTTAGGGATTGATCCTGAATATACTAGTATAATCGAGAAAATACTCAATTGCATCATTCCCATTCCTTTTGAGCTTACAAAAACGAATCTTGGTATTTCAGAACAAAGTTATTCACAAATGAAAGAAGAGAAAATTGACTATTTTTTCCATTCTGCTGCTTTGACGGACTTTAGAGATAACCTAGATGTTCAAATGAAGTTGGACGAAATCAATATAATTGGAACATTAAGAGTAATCAATTTAATTGATTGCTTGAATGTAGATGAAATTATCAACATAAGCTCAGCATATGTGTGTGGGGATAAGGATAGGATTGTTCAACCAAACGAAATTGACTTTGATGCAAAGTTTAGAAACCCATATGAAAAATCTAAGTTAAAAGCAGAAATATTTTTTAGAAGATATGTAGAATTAAAGAGAATAAAATATAGAGTATTTAGGCCTACTACAATTTGCGGTAGAATGCTAGAACCGATTATTGGAAGTACCACAAAATTTGATGTGTTTTATGCTTGGGCAGCATTTTTCTTACGAATAAAACTCAAACTTTTAGGTAGTTTCGACAAGATTTATGAAAAGCCATTAGAAATACCTATTCGGGTTCAGGTAAATAAATCTAGCGGCCTAAATATTATTCCTGTAGATTATGCCGCTAAGATAATCTATCAAGTAGTATTATCAAAACACCCTGACAACGATTTCCATATTGCCTTTCCTTATGACCTCCCTCATATAGAATATATAAAGTTCATTTTTGAAAATTTAAATATCCAAGGATTGGAATTTGTGGAAAAAGAGCCAGAAAATAAAACAAAATTGGAAAAAATTTATTATAAAACTGTTGGAAAGATTTTTACGCCATATATTATTGGAAAACCTTGTGAATTTAACACTCAAAATATCGTCGGCATTTATGAAAAACTAGGCATGCTCAATTTAATAATGGGGAAAAAGGAATTCTCAGGTTTACTTGAATACGCACAAAAAAAGCATTATTTAATTGACTTAAAAGATGCATGATCTATAATTTAAAACAGTGATGACAATTTGGCAAATTGGGCCCGCTATAACTAGTGCCCTGATATTTATTATTGGAATTTTTGTTTTTTTGCGTAACCCCAGATCAAAAATCAATATTATATTCAGTCTTTTCTGCCTGAGTTTATTTATTTGGTTGGTTGGTTTTACTGCAATGTATTTCAGTAATGACCCAGAAAAAGCTCTCTTTTGGGCAAGACAGGGGTTTATCGGAATAATATTTATACCCTATCTCGCTTACCATTTTATTGTTGTTTTAATAAATCGTCCCCCATCTTTTAGGGTTTTATTTTTGCTTTATATAACAGCAATTCCTGCCTTTTTTATAAGTAGGACTGATTATATTTATGCAACTGTCGATAAATATTTTTGGGGATATTATCCAAGAGCTGGCTCATTATATTTTATTTTTTTATTAGCTTTTTTATCACTATTTTTATACGGAGTCATATTGCTGCTTTTAAATATATTGGAACAAATAAAAAACAAAGAAAAAGTAAAAGCCAGGCAAAACATTTATGTTGCAATAGCTTTTGGTATTGGAACTTTTGGGCTTATTGATTATATTATTAAGTACCAAATTCCAATTTATCCATTTGGATATATCTGTGCTTTCTTATTTATCTCTTTAATTGCCTTTGCCATCACCAAGCATGAGCTAATGGACATAGGAGTTGCTATTACAAAATCTGTTTCTTACGGCATGGTTGGGGCGCTTATGGTGTTGTCCTTTGCAGTTGTTAATTCATACGGCCTGCCAGTAATGCTATCAATTGCCGCAAACTCTCTGCTTGGCTTATTTTGGG
>CAYXTQ010000135.1:0-2565 GCA_964467845.1 uncultured Methanosarcinales archaeon
TTGAAAACTTTGTTTTCAAATCCACGGGAATCTTCGATTCCCTTTGTTTTCGTGTATTCATTTTTTCATCACCTTTTTTTTTTCTTTTTTAATGATTTTGACATTTTATAGCTACCTTTTATGATTTTTCCATCAACTAAGTACTCTGTTCTTCCTGCATGCTTAGCAACCCTCATGTCATGGGTTACCATCACTACTGTTTTTCCTTCCTCTTTGTGTAATTTTGCTAAAAAATCCAAAACACGTTCACCAGTTTTTGTATCCAAATTGCCTGTTGGCTCATCTGCCAAAACTACCTCTGGATCATTTGACAAAGAGCGTGCAATTGCTACTCTTTGTTGTTCACCGCCAGATAATTCAGTTGGTTTATGCTTTACTCTGCCACCTAAATCAACCAGCTCCAATAGTTTCATTGCTTTTTTAATGCGTTCTTCTTTTTGAATTCCCTGAAAAACCATAGGTAGCATTACATTTTCTAAAGCGCTTAGATTTGGGATAAGGTTGAATTGCTGGAATATAAAGCCAATTTTTCTGCCACGGATTTGAGCTAAATCTGATTCTGATAGTTGTGAGATATCTTGTCCTTCTAACAAAATTCTTCCTTTTGTTGGAATATCTAATGCACCAATCATGTTCATAGCTGTGCTTTTACCTGATCCGGAAGGACCCATTACAGCCAAGAACTCACCTTGCCTTACCTCTAGATTTAAGCCGCGTAAAGCAGGCACCTCTACCTTACCCATTTTATATATTTTCCAAACATTTTCTAACTTAATTATTGTTTTGCTCATTTTTTACAACATTTAATAATAATATCACCATCATTATTTATTAAAAATTCTAAAATGCAGCCTTTTTTCCATCCTTTTGCCAAAACAAGACTTTTAGGAAGAGTAATAATGAATTGTTTTTTGTTAGGATTTTGCAAAATTGATTTATTACTCATTTTTATAATTTTATGTTTTAGAAAGTATATATAATAGTAGATATATAAATTTTTCTATTTTTATATATTAGTATATATAATTGTATATTTTATTTTATATATATCACTTTTATTTATTGATAATAATCAAAAACTATAAATATCAAATCTTTATTTTTATAATAAAAATGAAAAAAAAAGAAAAATCAAAAGGAAAATTTTTTAGCATATTTATTGTAGTAATAATGAGCTTAAGCATTATTGGATTTCTTATTGGTGGCATGGGTAGTGAACAAAAACTGAAATATAATGATATAACATTTACTAGGAGAGGAAATGAATGGTTTATACTTTTCAATAATAGGCAATTAGCCTTTGATTATTTTCCAGAGCAGGTTGAAGATATAAATATAAGCCAGGAAATAATAAATAAGTTAAATACCTTAGAGGTAGATACAACTTATGATGCAAATAATTCGTTTGCAGAAGGTATTGCTTTATCTCAGTACAAGTTCCAGCAAAATCTTGGTGCTATAACTAATATCTACGTAAGACAAGGTTTAACATCCAATAATACATTTAACCTGCCAATTATAACATGTGATAATGCAACAGATTTTGTTCCAGTTATATATTTTAAACAATCAAATGAGACAAAGGTTTATAGTGAAAATAGTTGTATTATTGTTGAGGCAGACTCTGAAATTGGTTTTTTAAGGGCAAAAGACAGATTATTGTATGGTTATCTTAAAATTATAGAATGAAAGAGAGAAAAAAAAAAAAAATTGATAAAACTCTAGAAGAGGAAAAAGAAGAAATAGTTAAACCAGATACTAAAAAAGATACAAAAAAATTAGTTATAGTGATTTTATTTATTATAAGTTTATTTGCTGTATTCTTTGTGGCAAAATATATTTTTAGTTCAAAATTAAACTATCCTTCTTATACTTACAATGGTTTTACATTTGTAAAAATACAAGGCCTTTGGCATACAAACTGGCAAAGGGGCAATGAACTTTTTAGCGTCCATTTAAGGTATGGTCCTAAGGAATCAGAAGATGTTCTTATTTTTAGTAAAGAAGAAAATGAAATCTTTAATGTTACTGATGATCTTTACATTACCTTTGATCCTGGTCTTAATCTGAAATATGTTGCTTTGGCTGCTTCAGAATTGAGTTTGAATCTTTTTAGAGTTTTTAACATCACACCGATAGCAGCCTGTACTCAAAATTTAACTACAAGTTGCCATGACAGGCCTATTATAACATGTGATAATACAGATGAAGCAGTAATTTATTTGAAAGAAGCAAGTCCAACAAAAATTATATTAGAAAGCAATTGTGTTACAATACAAGGTGAAGGCGAGGAATTAGTAAGGGCTGCTGATAAAGTAATCTGGATACAATACGGAATAATAAGGTAAAAATCAATAAAAAAAAAATTCAATAATAATAATAAAAATAAATACAAGGGGGTGGGGAACATAACTGAATGAATTAAGGAAATGTAATAAGTATTCCCCCTATTTTATTATTAAAAAATCAATGATTAAAATTCAATGAAAAATTTATTAATAAAAATAATAAAAAACTGGAACAAGTGCACAAATAATTGTGAATGCTTTTGTTCAGTTAATGGCT
>CAYXTQ010000136.1:0-2524 GCA_964467845.1 uncultured Methanosarcinales archaeon
AAAAATTCAATAAATAAATTATCAATACACGAGAAAATCCTTTGGATTTTCTGTGCCTTGAAAATCGAAGATTTTCATGGAAAAAAAAACAATAAGGTGCACAAACACATTAGGCAAACAAAGTTTGTCTTAAGTACGAAGTTGAAGAATTATTTTTTTTTTTTAATTTTTTATTTTTATAATTCAATGATAAATTTATAAAATAAAAATAATAAAAACTGGAACAAGTGCACAAATAATTGTGATGATTGGTATAACACCTAATGATTAATTAAATGATGATTGAATAATAATAAAATGGAATGCAAAAGCTGTAGAATTTTAATATGCAAGAATGACTTAAGGAAGGATTTAGTAGAGAACTATGGCTGTTATATCTGCCCTCAATGCGGTAATAAAATTCTAAAAAAAAAAAATGAAAGAGATAATTAAACAGAAGTTAAATGAAAGTGCAGAATTAAAGAAAAAGATAGCATTAGAACTTTCAGATAAGATCGAGGAAGCTGCTTTAAAGATAATTAAATGCTATAAAGGGGGTGGTAAATTAATTCTTTTTGGTAATGGGGGTAGTGCTGCTGATGCCCAGCATATAGAGACAGAGCTAGTGCATCAGTTTGAGTTAAAAAATAGGAAAGCTTTAGCTGCTATTGCCTTAACAACTAATACAAGTTTGTTAACTGCTATAGGAAATGATTGGGGTTTTGATCGAATATTTGAAAGACAACTGCAGAATTTGGCTACTGAAAGAGATGTTGTAATTGGTTTAAGTACGAGTGGCAATTCATTGAATGTAATAAAAGGCATAAAGCAGGCTAAGAAAAATAAGGCACTTACTATTGTTTTAACTGGCAACGACGGAGGAAAATTAAAAGACGTAGCAGATTTAAGTGTTATTGTACCATCGAATAATACAGCCAGGATACAAGAGGCGCATATTACTATTGGACATATACTTTGTCATTTAATTGAGAAAGAATTGTTTGAAAAATGAAAATAAATATATTTTCAATGTTAAAATTTATAGGTGAATTTTAACAAATGAAATGTTTAGTTACGGGTGGAGCTGGATTTATTGGAAGTAATCTTGCTCTAGAACTGGAAAAAAGAAGGCATGAAGTTATTATAGTGGATAATCTTCTTACTGGTTCTGAAAATAATCTTAAAGGATTTAAAGGAAAATTTATGAAGATTGATGTTTCAAAACCATTTGAGTTTAATGAGGATTTTGATGTCATATTTCATGAAGCTGCTATAACTGACCCTAGGTTTGAGGATGATAAGGAAATAATAAGAGCAAATGTTGAGGGTTTTAAGAATATTATTAAATTAGCGAAAAGAAAAAAATCAAAGCTTATTTATGCTTCTACTGCTGGTTTATACGGTAATGGAAAGATTCCAATGAAAGAGGACCAAGAAAAAGAAATATTGAGTGCTTATGGCAAATCAAAATTAATTATGGACAAAATGTCTTCTAAATTTTTTGACAAGATGCATATTGTGGGCTTAAGGTATTTTAATGTATTTGGGCCAAGAGAAATGTACAAAGGAAGGCCAGCTTCAATGATTTATTATCTTGCTAAGCAAGTAAAGGAGGAAAAAAAAACAAGATTGTTTAAGTGGGGTGAACAAAAAAGAGACCACATATACATTAAGGATGCTGTTGATGCTACAATTAAGGCTATTAATGCAAAATCTGGAGTGTATAATGTTGGTACTGGAATTGCTACAAGCTTTAATGAGTTAGTAAAAATACTTAATGATGTTTTTAATGCTAAACTAAAAATAGAATATTTTGATATGCCTTATGATCCTAAAACATACCAGAGCAATACACAGGCTGATACAACTAATGCTGAAAAATATTTAGGTTTTAAAGCCAAATGGGAACTAAAAAAAGGGATAAAGGATTACATGATGGAGTTAGGATGGATCAAGGATTAATTAGTGTATTAGATAATTTCAAAGGAAAAAAAATTTTGGTTATAGGAGATATAATGTTAGATAAGTCTATATGGGGGGATGTTACAAGGATAAGCCCTGAAGCACCTGTTCAGGTTGTTAATGCACAAAAAGAGACATATGCTCCTGGCGGGGCTGCTAATACTGCTAATAATATATCTGCATTAGGTGGCAATGTTTATGTTGTTGGTGTTGTTGGAAATGATAATGCAAAGGATATTCTTTTGGAGGAGTTGGAAAAAAAAAAAATTAATACAGAAGGAATTTTAATATCAGATAAAAAACCGACAATACAAAAAATAAGAATTATTGGTAAGGGACAGCAGTTGCTTAGGGTTGATTATGAGGATACCAATGAGGTTAGTGAGGATACAAGAAAAAAAATATTTAATTTTATTAAAAGAACGATAAATGGTATGGATGCGATAATTATTTCTGATTATGCTAAAGGTATTGTAACAAAGGATTTATTTAATGATTTGATGAAAGTTGTAAGTAATAAGATTATTGTTGTTGATCCAAAAACAAGGTATGCTATAAATTATAAGGGTGTTACCTTAATTAC
>CAYXTQ010000137.1:0-2517 GCA_964467845.1 uncultured Methanosarcinales archaeon
AGTATCGCTTAAAAACTTGATACGCGAGTCGAATTGAAAAGGTGTATTTTATTAGGGTAGGTTTTTAATTTATTAATGAATGAATAAATTAAGACTATCGATATTCTCGTCCTTCCCAGAATAGCTTTGTGGGATGACCTGTCCCATTTTTTGTTACCGCAACTTCTACGGTAAGTGGGACTGGTTGCTCAACCGTTCTTTCTCTTTCTATTTGCTGAGCTGCTTTAATTCGTTCTAAAGCCTTAGTATATTTTTCTCTTATCCTTGTAGCTGTTTCCTGTTGTATAATTCCTTCTTTTAACCAATAATCGAGTTCTTTATTTAAGCTCTTAAACCAGTATTCTGTAATGCCAGCTTTATGAATTCTTTTATCTTCTTCGCTCAAACTTTCCATTTTTCCTTTTCGTAGCTTTTCTATCTCTTGCCAATTATTCCCTCTAAATCTGGCTCTATTACTTTCAATCTCGTCCGCAGATTTTTCGCTTAAAAAGAAGGATTCAATGCCATATTCAAGTTGGACATTATCACCCGAAGCATAACGGATTTTACCTTTTAAATAAATTGCAGTTGGATCTTTTGGGCAATTTTTATAAGCTGAGACTGACTGCCAAAATCTGTCTTTTTCTTTTAGAATAACATAGACATGATCATTGGATTTTAATTCGCGAGGCTTACAGTCTTTGAATAAATTGACGGGTAACGTCGATATTTTGTAATTAAGATTAATGTATCTTCCCCTAAAGACACTGAAAGGATCCACCGGTTCTGTTTCAAGCAAAATTTTAGTTGCAGAAGTAATCGTTGACCTATAAAAAAATATCATCCTGCTTAGAAAAATTAATTGCAGGATAGTTAGAGAAATAAAGATAAGTTTTTTATTCATACTGTTTCTGCTTCTAATAACCTATCTTTCATCTTTTTTTCAATGGTTCTTCTCTGTTTTTCCATATATATACCGCCCAAAAGTAGAATAAGGCCGCCGATTATAAAAAACATGGAACGCGGTAAAATTTTCCAAAATGTGTCAAAATATCTAGTTAATATATCTAAAGCAAAGATATAAAGCGATAATCTAAAAATAAATTCTTCGCGCAAAAGGTAACCTAAATATAAAAAGGCGATAATCTCGACAAACAAAAGGATATTATAGGCTACCGAAATAAAAACGCCGCCTAGAGCTCCTAAATGCATATATATAACCTGAAGAATCAAAAAAGGTAAAATAACCTTTGCCTCTCGACTCTTTTCAGGATTTCCCAATTTAAGAACATAGTTTAAAGATATTATGCCGCCGAAAAAATAAAATATATAAATTATTAAAGCAGTTAACGGCAAATAAGTAGCATCGGGCGACTTTGTAACATAAGATAACTTATTATAGTGATGGACAAATGTCAGCGAATAGTTATTAATAAGAATGAAAATAATCGCAAATAATTTATAAATTATAGCAAACCCGCAAAATTTTTTGTTTCTATCATGTAGCATGCCAAGACAATATAAAATAAAGCCATAGGCTATAAGCATATTAGTATAAAGTAATTGAAGACTTATCGAGAAATGATGGACCTCTCCAAGCCGCACGTAAAGATAATGAACAAGCCAAATACTCGTGCTAATTATACTGATAAATAAAGATGCTTTTTGTTTTTCTCGATAAGTAAGATAAATGATAAGAGCCAATAATAGAAAGAAAGGATAGACGGCCTGGGAAGGATTATTGGCTATAATAACACTTAACCAAACAGGTAACAGTATTGAAGATAGAACAAGAATAGTTTCAGAACGTAGTAAAAATATTATTGGTAAGATACCGAGAATCCAGAAGAGCAAGCCGTTTGCATAGTTATATGAAATTTGAAATATCTGGGCAATTAACCATATTCCCGCTCCAAAGCAAATCGCTCCCAAGAACAGTAAGGCTTCACCAAGCTTAGGGAAATTTTTCTTTTCAAATCTAAAATAATAACCTAATAAATTGAAGCCTAAAATTAAAGAAAAAATTAAGGCTACCTTAATAGTTTTTCCAAGCTGTTGCCAGTTTGAAGCAATAAAGAGAATTATTCCTAGCCCTACCAGAATAGAGCCAAGAATAAATATTGATGAGGCGAGCTTATTATATTCTGATTGCTTAGAATATCGTGCTTTAATTTTATCTGCCTCGCTGGGTTCAATAATTTTATCTTCAACCCAAATATCTATTTCTCTGAATAACTTTTTAAGCCATCCTCGTATAGCCATGGTGATATTATACAGTACCTCCTCTGTTCTACAAGTAAATAATAAAAATAAATTTCATTTTCATATCCATTCAAATATGCTATACTGTGAATACGTAAATATAAATAAAAAATGCCAAAGGTTTTGATTTTTGCAGGAGCTAATGGGAGTGGTAAGACAACCCTCGCTGGCACTGTTGTTGAACCATTAATGCTATTCATTAATGCCGATGAGATTAAAGAAGAAGAAAAACTTTCGGATAGAGAAGCAGGTGAGAAAGCCCTTCTTGAAATAGAT
>CAYXTQ010000138.1:0-2461 GCA_964467845.1 uncultured Methanosarcinales archaeon
AATAATAAAAAGAAAGAAGTTAACAAATAATTGTTATCATTAGTATAACACCTAATGATTAATTAAATATTGAATTAAAAAAGAAAATTCTATTTAATATCTCTTTCTAGATTTTTTCTTCTTTTTTCTTCAATTCTCGGATTAGACAAATACCCTTCTCGTATAAGCCATTCTCTATAATCTTTTCCATATTGCTTAGTGCTGTTTGGCTCATCAAATGGTGTTTCAAATTTAAAGCCCTGGTTTACATTTGAGCTTCTAGGAACATAGTTTCTTACACGTACACTACTTGTACTACCAACAGGATCATAATCTGGTATATCTCCACTAGAGCCATGTCCAAAAGCCCTTTTGTATTTTATTTCTGCCGCATATAAGTCAAATTTTGTTGGGCGGTCTGGAAGTTGATCGTCAAACCCGAATATACTATATTTATTACCTTTTTGTAAAGTATCAATAAATCCAGCCCATTCACATATGTCTTGTGAAAAAGCATCTCTACGTGGAGTTGGTTTTGATGGAGAATTCCAGTTTATTGACAAACATGCACTTATAATGCTATAATTTGTATTGTCAACAAAATTTGTTGTATAAAGATATGCGGATGGATGGTTTGCTAAATAAATAACAAACCAGCCATCTTTTTTGTCAGCATAAGTTGGAATTCCAGGACCTTCTGCTCCTTCGCTTTCAAGTAAAAGACCCCTATACTGATAAATATCAAGGCTCATTGCAGTTAAATCATTCTGTAAAACATCCTTAATAACTGGTATAACTCCATCTGCCCAACCTGGTTCTACTTCTCCAACAATTTCCCATTTATTATTCTTATATTCCCACTTAGTCTTATTGTAAAAATATACTTTATACTCCTTACCTTTTATAAGCTTTCTACCTTCACTCTTAACAGTCAAATAATCATCATAATAAAAACCGCTTATATTATCAGCTTCAATAACATCTATCTCTGCATTATTTTCTCCTATTCCTAAGCTTATGTTTGTTTCTCTGTCTATAATATTATTACTCCTTAATCTTACTCTTTTATACTGACTTGGATTCTCTATACTTTTAATCTCAAAATTTCCATTTGCATCAGTTGTCGCTGAATAATTACTTCCACGTAAGCTAACAGTTACATCACTCATTAAACCTTTTTTTATCAAACCTTTTACAGTACCGCTTAAGTTTCCATAAGAAGGTGTAGGACCATTATCATCATTACTTGGACCAGTACTGCTACTACAACCATATTCAGAAACAATTCCAGCAATAGCACTACCACCTATACCTATTTTCCCACCTATTACTGCACATTCTTTAGATAATTGAAGAAACTCTCTTCTAGTAAGAGCTCCACTCTTAATTTTTGTAATTATAGCTTCAAGTCCTGGATTTACCATATTCCCTTACCCAAGCAGAACTACTATTTAAATCTTTCTATATTATAGTCATTATAGAGTGGTGATAAATATTATTTGAATAATATAGTTTGAAAAATGATAAAAAAAACCTTCTTTAATAATTGTAGATAAATTTAAATAGAAATCAAACTTCTATAATTTTTATAATGAGGTTTAGGGTTTTCAGATCTAATTGGTATGATAAAAAATTAGATAAATTATCAAAATTTGAAAAAGTTAGAATTGAAAAGTTTGAGCAACATCTTAAAGAAGAACCTTATAGCGGAAAACCTTTAGGATATGAATTCTTTAGGGAGAAGAAATTCGATGGAAAGAGATTAATTTTTCTTGTTTATGAAGAACATAAAGCAATATTTTTAGTAACAATAACAGAAAAGAAAACCCAACAGCAGGTTATAGATTTAATTAAAACAAATTTAGATGTTTATAAAGACCAGTTAGAAACGATCATTAAAAATCTTTAGACTTCTTTAACTTTTCCTGCGAGTATGTCTTTTATCCCTCTAGCTATGTCTTGCAATAGCTCTGTATCTACTTTAGTTCTCATTTTCAATCTTTCATATTCTTCTTTTGGAATTGTAACTGTTTCTGGTGTCATTTTATTATTCATAATGATTTTTACTTTATAAACTTATCGTTTTTAATTTTATAGTTCGTGAAACTTAAGATGTAAATAAAAATCAAAAACTGGAAAACAAAGTCTCTGAACAAACAACAGAAGAAAAGGTAATCGGTGATAAAACAACAGGTGGCGTAATTATTTGCAATCAAGATTATCCCTGTGGCAACGCAGATAAAATATGCCCAGAAGATTATGGTGCTAAATGTAAAGTAGAAGATCCTGATTGTAAATAAATAAAATCAATAATAAAAAAAAAAAAATCAATATTAAAAATCATTAAAAACAATATCAATAATTTAAAAAAAAAAATATGTTTTTGTTTTTAAGATTTAAGTAATGAACAAAAACAAATCTAATGTCTTTAGTTGATTTTCACCTTAACTTTATTATAAAGTGAAAATCATTATTTTTATTA
>CAYXTQ010000139.1:0-2436 GCA_964467845.1 uncultured Methanosarcinales archaeon
TTCTAACCTAGTAATGTATGCATGGTTTTTCATTTTTTTTTTTTTTTAGTTTAAAACTAGTTTAATTTATAAAAAAAAACGATATAATAAAGAATTAAAAAAAAAAAAATTTTTTTTTTTATTTTGATTTTTTTCTTTTATACTTTTTACTTTTTTTTTTAGAAGGCTTTACTTTCTTTTTTTTTCCTTTCTTCTTATCAATAGTTACTTTAACTTCCATCACTTTTTTGCTTAAGCTTTCTTTTTTCCTCTTTAGAATCTCAAATAAGGCAAATAAGGTTATTATTGATGCTGCTGTTGAAGAAATCAGTACAAGATTGTCTTTTACCTTGTAAAAAAATGATTTTGTTATTTGTTTAGAACTATCTAGTTTGTTCTTCTGATAAGTATATTCATCTGATGCAATCTTTAAATTAGCTTTTGCTTTATCAGCGTCTCCAACAACAATATTTGATTCAGCATTCCTCAAGAAATTCTTTAAATCTAAAAGATTAATCCCTGAAACATCATAATTTTGTTCTTTCTTTGTGCCAATTTCATTTTCAAGTGCAATATATTTTTTTTCTAAATCCTCTAATTGTGATTGTTGTTCTGCAATATTTTTTTTTCTTGCTTCCTCTGCTTCTTGTAATGCTTTTAACCTTTGCTGGTCATCTACATAATTGGGGTCTATTACAGTAATGTTTTGATAAAATACTTTTTCATTTATTCTTATAGTTAAGGTTATACCCCCCATCTCTCTAAAGTTGCCTGTTACAAGTATATAAGAGCTTGTGTCTGGTTTTAAATAATCTATTCCTACTACATCATATGTAGAGAAACCTTTTCCTGAAACAACAGCTATCAGGTTTTTAAGTTCAGTATTCCCAATATTTTTTACTTGAATGTTTAATTGTGTATCTCCTATTTTGAATTCATTTGGAATGAAATTTGTTATTTTAAAATCAACGATCTGTTCTTTTTTTGTTGTTGTATTGTCTAAAACACTCTCATTAATTGTAGTAATCTCCTCAGAAATATTAGTTTCTCCTGAAAGGGTTGTTTGTGTTGTTCTTTCTGGAATGCTTTCATTTAATGTTGCATTATCTGTAATATTGCTATCGTTAGATGCATTTTCCTGAGCAATCGCTGAAAAAATTAGCATAAATCCTATAAACAAAAAGATATATCTTTTTTTTAAAATAATTTTTTTGTCCATATTTGAGTTGCTTGAGAATTGCACTTCTTTATAAATATTGTTATTGTTATTATTTCATATAATAAAACTTTATTTGTTAAACCTTTCCGCCAAAGTTTTTATTCTGTAAATTAATCTTTCCAGTTTCCTCTTCCATATCTTCTATCACAGCTTTAGGATTTGGTGTTAATTTATCAAAGAGCTCTACAGTAAAGTAAAAAAGAGGGAAAAAAATAATGGCAGCAAGGATATGTTTCAAAGATAGGGGAGTAACATTATAAAAAACTGGAACAAACATGGCAAATATATATGTAACTTCTCTAACCCTTCCAATGCGTTTGATTATTGGGTTTCCCTTCCATCCAAACAAAATAATTAAAACTCCATAAGCCAGAATAAGGGCAATAATTGTGAATCTAGCAAATATGCTCCAAAAATTAGTAATAACTCCTTTAGAGATTAAATTTACTGTTTGTCTACTACAATCAATACTACCCCACACTATTATTATAGAATTGGTTATAGCATTTCCCATAGAAGTGCCTTTTTTTTCTTGAAAAAATTCAGCAAAGAAAAAACCTAACCAAACTGGAACTAACACCCAAAGCATATCCAAAGTTTGAAAAGGGGTTATAAGTATAGTATGATTCCAATGCTTGAACAATTCCCAAAGATATAAAAAAATGTTAATGTACCAAACCAATTTTTATCATCCTTTTTTTTTTTGCTTTTTTTTTTTTTAAAAATATTATTTATTTAATTTAAATTTTAGAAATACATTATCCTATTAGGTCACTTATTGAATTTTCTGATTTGCCTATCAACATAGTAATCACTACTCTGTGAAGCCTCCTCAACTAGCTTTTCAGCAGTATTCTCATTCTTCATAAGCCGTTTACTGCCGCAATACGGGCATATAAGATTAATTCTTGATGCCTTGCTCCAGGAGAATTTATACCTACAGTCAATACATATAAGTTTGATAGCATCACTTTTTTTACAGATTTTTAGCTCAATCTCAATTTTTTTTTTTTTTATGCTACCATCCTTTTTAACTTTGTCATAGCATCCCCTACAAACAATTCTTTTCCCATCACTACTATACCTTATATCTCCAAATTGAAATTTTCCCTTGCATATTGTACATGTATATGAAGGATATGCACCCATATTCTCAACCTTTTTTTTTTTTTAAATTTTATTTTTTTAATTTTTTTTAAGATTTTTTTTTTTTTTAAAAATTTTTTTAAGGATTTTTT
>CAYXTQ010000140.1:0-2384 GCA_964467845.1 uncultured Methanosarcinales archaeon
ATGTAATCTTTAACATCAGTAAAGAGGTTTATAACCTTATTTTTTATTTCGTTAATGTTAATAGTGGGTTCTGTTATTTCTTCCTGGATTACAAGGTAAACATTATTGCTTCTTGCTATTCCGCCTTTTCCGTCACTTGCTGTAAATATAATAGTGTTTACTCCAGTCCAATTATATTCTGGGCTAAAGGTTACAATGTTTTCATTAATATCAACTGCTATATTCTTTGGTGTAGTGCTTGAGTAAGTTAGTTTATCATTATCCGGGTCAGAAAAATAATTTTGAAGGTCTAAATTATGCAGTGTGTTAATAGTCCATTTTTGTGGCGGGATTCCAGGCTCAAATATTACTCCTGGTATTTCCTCAGGCTTTATTAATTTTGTAATGTTTATATTCAAAGAGTTACCCATAAGTTGTTTAGTCTTATCTAAGAAATCTACAAAAAAATTCTTCTCTGCTTTTTGTATTCCTATTTCCTCATAATTTAGTGTAACATAAAGAGCAAAAACCATTAGAATAACAAAAACTACAGAGATTTTTAACAAATTCTTTAATGTTTTTACTGGTATTTTTTTTATTTTTAATTTTTTAGGTTTTTCTATTTTCTTTATTGCAACTTTTTTTTCCTTAACTTCCTTCTTAATCCTTTTAATTTTTATTAACCTTTTTCTTATTGAAATTAAGAAAACAATTATTATTGCTAACAATACAATACTAACTATTAGATATAGATAGTAAAGTTTTATAAAATCCCGGGTAATAATTCCAATTACTGCTATTAATACAGCTATTATAACACCAATAATAATCCATAGTATTTTTTTTGTTTTTACTTTAGGCTTTTTTATCTCTTTTTCAATAATTTTTTTCTCTTTAGCTTTTTTAACCCCTTTAATTTTTTTTCTTATTAAAATTAGAAGAATAATGATTACTGCTAAAGAGACAATACCAATTATTAAATATAAATAATATGTTTTTATAAAATCTAATATGCTTGATCCTGTACCAATAATCTTATCCTTTGCTTTTTCAAAATATGTTACATTAATCTTAGTAACCTCTGGCTGAGGTTGTACTTTTACAACTTTAGGAAGTGTAATATTTTTTGGAACTTCAAATGTAAGTTTATCCTTAAAAGCATAAAGGTTTATTGCAATAATCCATGCAACCAATATTCCTATTAGAATGAAAATAATCTTTCTTTTCTGTTTTTTTGTTAATTTTTTCTTGGGTTCTTTGACTATTTTTTTTTCTTTTAATTTTTTTGGCTTTTCTATTTTTTTTTCTGCAACCTTTTTCTCTACTGCTTTTTCTACAGGCTTAATTTCTTTAATCTTTATTTTTTTCTCTTTAGGTTTTATTTTTCTAACTGATAAGATTATTACAAAAAGAATTAAAATAATTGAGAATATCAATAATGAATAAAGCAGGAATTTACCTATGTTTGCTTTAAGAGTACTGAATATTTTTGCAAATAGCCCTGGTGTAGTTAATTTTATACTTAATATATGCTGATATTGTGCGTTATTTTCATTAACAACTATTACAAGTGGTGTTTTATATGTTCCTTTTCTAATGTTTTCTGCAGGAACTGTATGTAATTTTACTGTTTTTGTTTTTCCAGGCTCTACTACTATGCTATTAGGCTCTATAGCAATCCAATCTGGTGCATCTAAAACTAAAAGATAAGTGGATTTTTTATTGCCTGCATTTATTATATTTAGATCATTAAATGCCTCATTATAGTTTATTATGAATTCTTTTGGTTCAATTTCAGGAAAGTAGCATTTATCAACAATAACATTGAAAATATTGCTTTTTTTTATGTTTCCTCTTTCACTTACAACATCTAAATTAAATGTAAATTTATCTTCCAGGCTTATTGGAGGAGTTAAAATTATATTAACAACTGCTTTTGTATTACTAGGAAGCTCTAGCTTGTTATAATCTAAATAAGCCCATTTTGGGGCATTTAAATTTAATTTATAACTATTGGTAAAGCCAGCATTATTGCTTATAAGAACAGGTATTACCTTTATTTCATTCTCACATATATTATATGGGCCTGTGTGGTCTTTTATTTCTGATATAGTGTAATTATAATCTATAGCCTCTTTTAATTTAACCTCATAATCATAACATGGCTTAATATTTAACTCAACTGGAACTTTAGCTATTAGTTTAGTATTAGTAGTTTTGACAAAGAAATTTAGATTATAAGAACCATAAAAACCACAATCTGGTGTTAAAAAGGCATATACTTTTGTTTTTTCTCCTGGGTTTAATAGTATATTATTGGTGCTAAAGGATGTCCAAGGTCTAAACTCTTTATCTATGTCTAAGGTATATGTTTCTGAAAAAAAACCTATATTTTTAATCTCAAA
>CAYXTQ010000141.1:0-2357 GCA_964467845.1 uncultured Methanosarcinales archaeon
TAAGATTTATTTTTAGAACATGAACTTTTCAAAAGTTCAAAACTTTTCAAAAGTTTTGAAAATTTTAAAAAAAAAAAAAAAGATTAATTAAGAAATTAAAATTAAAAAAAAAAAAAAAAAAAGAAGAACCTCACTCATTAGAGCAAGGCTCTTCTTCCAAGTTTTGATTCCCTTGAATATAAGTTAAATTAAGTCTGATATGATGGTGAATAACCTCCATAGCTTGGTCTAGGTGTGAAATATTTATCTTTGAATTTACTTAACTTAGGACCAAACTTCTGTTTCAATGTTTTAAGTAATCCTTGTTCTCCAGCGATCATTGCATAAAGAATGTCGTTTCCAGTTCCAATACATAATCTATAGAAAGGATCCTTTATGTAGTTCATGCTGAAGAAGTGAATTGGCCCAAGAGTTAGGAAAGTCTCTTTAATAGTATCTTTGAACTTTCCTTTTATCCTTTTGTCATATGCTTCTTTGTAATACTTGAATATTTTAAAAGTAAATAGACCTTTTACAAATCCTTTCCAGAACCCATATGTCTGTAAAACGTAATCTGTGGTTTTATGCCAAAATATCCAAGGAGCAACCATAAATGGATTAAAAAATAATGTTTTTGTAATTTTTCCTAAAAATGTTACATTAGATATCATATCAGGAATAGAATATGCCCAATAAGCTAGTGTTGCACCTGGAAAACCAATGCCAAGACGTTTTCTTGTTACACTCCAAGGTGTTTTCCTGCCAGCTTTTTTGTCTGCTATATAACCACCTATACTCAAACCTACTGGAGTTAGGAATGCTGCAGGACCAACTAAAGCAGCACATGCTGCTGCAATCGGAGAAATATACAATAAATCTTTTACAATTGTTCCAAGAGTTGTCTTTTTATCTTTTGGTTTTTCAACTACATCATCAATAGAACTAGCTCTATCAGGATGTGCTTGTGTATCAGGACTTATATTTTCTATCCTTTTGTCAAGGGAATCTTCTGCCAAGGGAATCAACCTTTTGTTACAATAAAGCTAGTTAGCCAAACTAGCCTATAAATTATTATTATATAGTGATAACAACTTATATATAAATCTTTCTATATTTAACTATTAAATAGTAGTTACAAATCAACAAGAAAGATTAAACAAAAATATTTATATATAAACCCAATAATTTAGCAGTATAATGACAATAACAATAGAAGATATGGCTATGTTTTGTAAGAAAAAAGGATTTGTATATCCTACATCTGAAATATATGGAGGCATAGCTGGATTCTTTGATTATGGGCCATTAGGTGTAGAGCTGAAGAATAATATTAAAGCAGAATGGTGGAAATACTTTGTCCAGCAAAGAGAAGATATTGTTGGCATAGATGGCAGCATAATAACACATCCTGATGTTTGGAAGGCATCTGGCCATTTAGACTCTTTTCAAGATATTATGTTGATATGCTCTAAGTGTAAGAAAAAATTTAGGGCAGATACGTTTATTGAGGAAAAATTAAAAATTCAAGCAGATGGGATGTCTGCAGATGAAATAAACTCTTTGATAAATAAAAATAAATTTAAATGTCCTAATTGTAACTCTAATTTTGAGGAAATAAAACAGTTTAATTTAATGTTTAAGACTAACGTTGGACCAGAAACAGGTAGGGATTCTGTTACTTATTTAAGGCCAGAAACTGCTCAACAGATTTTTACTAATTTTAAACTAGTGCAAGAGAATGCAAGATTAAAGTTACCTTTTGGAATAGCACAAGTTGGCAGGGCTTTAAGGAATGAGATTTCTCCTAGAGATTTTTTATTCAGATGCAGGGAATTTGAAATGATGGAGATAGAATATTTTATTCATCCAGATAAAATTGATGATTGCCCTTATATAAAAGAGGTTCTTAATCATAAAATATTTATTTTTTCAGAAAAAAATCAAAAAAAAAAAGAAAAGCCAGTTAAAATTTCAATTAAAGAAGCACTTGATAAAAAAATTATTAGTAACAAATGGCAAGCATATTTTCTTGCTTTGGCACATAAATGGTTTATTGACTTGGGGTGCAATGCAGATAATTTTAGGATAAGGCAGCATCTTTCTGAGGAGTTAAGCCATTATGCTAAAGAAACATGGGATTTAGAGTATAATTTTCCGTTTGGATGGAAAGAGTTGCAAGGAATAGCAAATAGAACTGACTATGATTTAAAGCAACATATTAAATTTTCAAAAACAGATTTAAGCTTATATGATGAGGAAAAAAAGAAGAAAGTAGTTCCTTATGTTATTGAGCCTTCTCAGGGAGTTGACAGGGCTTTTTTAGTTTTTTTATTTGATGCTTATAATTATGATAAAAAAAGAGGAAATATTGTTTTAAA
>CAYXTQ010000142.1:0-2321 GCA_964467845.1 uncultured Methanosarcinales archaeon
TTTTTTTTTTTTTTATTAAGTAAATATAGTAATTATTTAAATAGTTATTGTTTTTTTGTAATTAAAGATTATGGAGAAAATAGTATTAAAACAACCTGATATAGGTTCTTTAAAAAAAGAAGGATACGTGTGCTTTGACATGCATATACATAGTGAATATTCTTCAGATTGTAACAGTAAAATAAAGTCCATAATTAAAAGAGCAAAAGAACTTGGTATTGGTATAGCTATTACAGACCACAATGAAATAGGCGGAAGTTTAGAAGCCCATAAATTAAATAAAAATATTGTAATCCCTGCTATAGAAGTCCGTTCAATAGAAGGTATAGACATTATTTTTTATTTTTCAAAAATAGATAAACTTATAGGTTTTTATAAAAAAATTGTTGAGCCTAATAAAGAAAAAAAAAAAAAGATAGGAAAATCAAAACTATCTGCAGTTGATTTAATTGAAAATTCAAAAAGTTATAATGGAATTGCATGTATTGCCCACCCATATAGACCATATCAAAAAAAAATAATTAATATACTAATGAAAAGAAAGAGCACTAAATTACTTTTTGATAAAATAAAAATATTTGAAGTCATAAATAGCAAAAACTTTAGAATCTTCAATAATATGGCTATAAAAACTGCAATAAAAAAAAAAAAATGCATAACAGGAGGTAGTGACTCTCATATTATAAGAACGATAGGAAGCACCATAACGTGTTTTAAAAAAGATAAAAAAAAAAAAAATATCTTAGATGAAATTTTATTAAATAATGTAATAGTTATTGGAAAAGAAAGAAATTTGATTTTTGACCTGATTAAATCATTTTTTGTAATGATTAAAAAAAAAAAACATAAATAGGTTTTTAAATAATTATTGCTGTTAAGATTGATATGAAACCGATTATTATCTTAATTTCAGTATTTTTTTTATTAATAGTCTTATTTTTCTTTTTTTATAAATTTCTTTTTTTAAGAGACCCTAAAAGGACCGTTACTAAAGGAAAAAAAATAATTGCTCCTGCAGATGGCAAAATTATAGAAATTATTGACATAAAAAAAAAAAGAATTAAATTAAAAAAAGAAGAAATAAATATAAAAAAATTAAGTTCTGACACATTAAAAGAGGGTTATTTTATATCTATTTTTATGTCTATGTTTGATGTACACATTAACAGGGCCCCTATTAGTGGAGAAATAATTTATGTTAAACACAGCAAAGGAAAATTTCTTACTGCCAATAACTTAAAGGCATTAGAGAATGAGAAGAATGAGATTATTATAAATAACAAAAAAATAGGCAAGATAAAGGTTATTCAAATAGCAGGATTTATTGCAAGAAGAATAGTATGTTTTGTAAATAAAAATCAATATGTTAATAAAGGAGAAAAAATAGGTTTAATAAAAATAGGTAGTAATGTTTCCTTAATAATACCAAAAGTTAAATTATTGGCCAAAAAAGGGGACAAGGTTAAAGCTGGAATTAGTGTTATAGCAGAATATTAAAATGCTAAAGGAAAACTTAGCAAATTTTGTAACTTTATTGAATGCAGCATCAGGATTTACAGCAATAGCTTCTTTATTTTTAAATAAATTAAATTTTTTTTATTTATTCTTGATTATTGCGATTATACTTGACGGTTTAGATGGATTTTTAGCAGGGAAATTTAATATAAAAAAAAAAATTGGTATTGAATTAGATTCATTGGCAGACAGCATATCTTTTGTTTTAGCTCCTGCTCTATTAATTTATATTAAAATATTTAATAAAGATTTTATTGGATTGATTGCTGGAATTTTTGCGTTAATTTTTGGCTTATACAGACTTGCAATATTTAATGTTTCAAAAAAAAGTAATTATTTTATTGGAATGCCTACTCCGCTTTTTACTGCAATATTGATTGTAATTAGTTTTTTGGATATAACCATAAATAAATATTTTTTAGCATTATTATTTTTTTTTGTTTCATTTCTTATGATAAGCAAGATAAGGTTTCCAAAACTAAGAAACATTCATAAGTATATTGCTTTATTTTTTCTCGTTATAATTGGGATATTTCTATTAATAAGTGTAAATAAAATAATATTTGCTGTATTTGTGAATGCTTTTTTTTTTTTATTTAGCCTTTATTTATTATTTTTTGACAGATCTGTTAGAAAAAATTTTTTTATTTTTATTTATTTTATTGTACTACTAATAGTTATTCTTTTAAGTTTAAAAAATTATGATTATTTAATAGTTTTTCCTATGCTATATGCTTTAATTTTTTCATTTTTAATACAGTTTTCTTTTGAGAGGTAAATACGGCTGCCGGGACTTTCAAAGCTGA
>CAYXTQ010000143.1:0-2291 GCA_964467845.1 uncultured Methanosarcinales archaeon
CTAAAAAAAAATTTCAGTATAGCCTAGATTTAATCTCAAAAGATAGTATACAGGTCAGGGATAATGCAATAGAAAGTGCAAGACAGACTAGCAACAAGTTACTGGAGAAAACAATTGGGCCAACAAACTATTCCTTCAGAATAAGGATTTATCCTCACCATATTTTAAGGGAGAACCCATTAGCTACTGGGGCAGGAGCAGACAGATTTAGTACTGGTATGTCGCATTCATTTGGAAAACCTATTGGCGTAGCTGCCCAAATTAGAAAAGGCCAAAAATTAATGAGCGTTAATGTAGATAAGGCACATATTGATATTGCAAAAAAAGCATTAAAAAGAGCATACCAAAAACTACCTTGTTCTTGTACGATAGAAATTAAAGAAAACAAATAAACATACTTTCTGAAAAAAAAAATTATTTATTAAGAAATAAAAATTAAGAAAACAAAAAATAAAATAAATTTATTCGGGTTTTCCTTCTGCTTTAACATCAGTAGTTTCTTTACTTCTGTAAATCTTTGCAAATGTCGGTGTTATGACAATATAGTCTTCTCCAAAACCTGCTATTTCTCCCTCGACTGCATCAGTTGTTTTCTTCAGCTTGTTTATAGCTCTTTTTAATTCCACTATATCTTTGTCCTTTAATGGTTTTATATTTATCAAAGAGATAGTGTTACCTTCCCTTAAGGCATCTAGTATATCCTTAATATCCTCAAAATTTTCAAGAACAAACGGCCTTACAATAATCTTTGATTTAAGCTCTTCACCTTCACTATCTAGCTCGACATAATCCTCCTCTGCTTCTTCAGACATTTCTTCGGCAGTGGGACCTTTTCTGAACAAGTTTGAAAAAAAACCCATTTTAAGCATCCTCCTTTTATTATTACAGACTAATAAACCCATTTATCAAAGATATATTTAAAGTTTTTGTTTTTATCCAACAAAAAGCATTTAAACATTTACTAAAACAAAAACATTTTTATAATAGCAGTTTTTCCTTAGTTTAAGTAGTTAAAGATATAGTGAGGGGGTAAAATGGTACAGAGAATAGGTGGATTCAGGAGAAAAACAAGGCATAAATTAAGAAAAAAAAAGAAAGGTAAAATCAGCCTTAGAAAATATTTTCAAAGCTTTAAAGAAGGAGATAAAGTCCTGTTGCAAGCAGAGCCTGCATTTCATAAAGGCATGTATCATCCTAAGTTTCATTCAAAATCAGGCACTATAACAGGCAGGAGAGGCAACTGTTATAAATTAGAGATAAAGGACAAAAACAAGTATAAAACATTAATTGTGCATCCAGTACATTTAAGGAGGTTATAAAATGAGTACTTCAGGAATTTTAGAGGAAAAACCAATAACAATGACTGAATTGAAGGAAGAGCTGGAAAAAATAAAAAAAAAAAATAAAGAGCTGAATTTTAGGGCTAATAAAACCCAAGAGTATTTATCTCAATTTAGCAAATATGATTATAATAAGGCAAAGGAATTGATAGACAAGATAAATAAGCTAAACATTCCTAGACTAAAGGAGGAGTATATAGCAAAAATTGTTGATATTTTACCAACGACGCTGGATGATTTAAAATCCCTATTACAGGGCTATACTGTCACAATAAAGAATGAAAATATGAAAAAAATAGTAGAAGTGGTAAAACAGTTTGTTGAGAAAGAGAAATAAAAATACTCAAAAATCTATGATTTTTGGTACCGATTTCATCGGAAAAAAAAAAAAAAAAAAAAAAAAATGGATAAAAAAAAAAAAGAAGAGAATGTAATTGTATTGGATTATTTGCCTAATGGCTATCCATTTGACACGCAACCTTTGCATAGAAAGGTTCCAATAGTGCAAGCCCTAGGAAAAGAACATTTTGTTTTACTAGAATTAGTCCCAAAAAAAGAGGCTAAACAATTGCAGCCCCATGACGAGGTATATATTGGAGAAGGAAAAAGAGACCATATCCATCATATTATCGGAAAAATACCATTAAGCAAATTAACTGCCACTGCAAGAGCAGAGCTTCAGTATATTATACAAGATCTTGTAAAAAAAAATGAAAAAAAGTTTATAGATTTTTTTAATAACGCTCAGCCTTTAACAACCAGGATGCACCAAATAGAGTTATTGCCTGGTGTAGGCAAGAAACATATGTGGCAGATTATTGAGGAAAGGAAAAATAAAAACTTTGAAAGTTTTGAAGATTTAAAAAAAAGGGTAAAGCTATTGCCAAACCCAGAAAAAAGCGTTGTTAGAAGAATTCTGCTGGAGTTGGAAGGAACTGAAAAACACAGATT
>CAYXTQ010000144.1:0-2272 GCA_964467845.1 uncultured Methanosarcinales archaeon
AGAAAATCCAAAGGATTTTCTGTGTCCTGAAAATTCAAAGAATTTTCATGAAAACTTAATGGTTAATTAAATACTGTTTAAAAAAAAAATATGCCACACTATTACTCTAAGTACCAAAAATCTCCGTTAAAATTAAGAAAAATTAATGCGTTTTTGAGAAATAATAATTTAGAGTTTTATACAGGCTCTGGCATTTTTTCTCCTGACAAAGTAGATTTTGGTTCTAAACTGTTAATAGAGAGCTGTATTATAAAACCAAATTGGGATATTTTAGATTTAGGTTGTGGTTATGGTGCTATAGGTATTGCAATTCAAAAAGATTTTCCAAGAACAAGAGTTGTTATGACTGATATTAATAAGAGGGCTGTTAAGTTGGCTTTAAAAAATATTAATCTTAATAATATTAAAGCAGAGGTTAAACAAGGAGATCTTTTTGAAAAAATTAAAGAAAAATTTGACACCATATTAGTAAATCCGCCACAAAAAGCAGGTAAAGAAATTTGTTTTTCTATGATTGAGCAATCATTTGATTATTTAAAAGATGGTGGTTTATTACAGTTAGTAGCCAGGCATAATAAAGGTGGCAAGTCTTTGAAAAAAAAAATGGAATCTGTGTTTAAAAATGTGAAAACAATAGAAAAAAAAAGAGGTTATAGAGTTTATGTTAGTGAGAAATTAACTACTAAAGCAGACAGGAAAAATATTTAAAAACAAAAAACAAAACAAAATAAAAATATGAGTATTCATAAATACAGAAAAAAAAGCATCAAGTATTTGCTGATATTTTTAATACTTTTTTTAATTGCATTTTTTATAGCTTACTTAAACCTTAAAAATAGGAAATCAATACTTAACCTTGGTTTTCCTTATGAAGCTGAAGATTACACAGTTATGATATTGTCTATGGCTGGAATTATAAAGGTTATATATGAAATTATAACCATAGAACATCATAGGGAATTTGAATCTAGAGTTATTGAGAATATGAAACATAAATTAAAGCATTAAACCTCTTTTACACCTTCTGTAGTTAATGCAACAAATCTTATAGCAAACCCTAATTTTAATAAGGCAGATAAAATAGCCATATGCTCTTTTCCAG
The DNA here is from genome assembly GCA_964467845.1 of uncultured Methanosarcinales archaeon. GTDB lineage: Archaea > Nanobdellota > Nanobdellia > Woesearchaeales > CAYXTQ01 > CAYXTQ01. Next base: position 1,103 of record CAYXTQ010000144.1, read on the forward strand.
AGCCAGAGATAATGTTAAGGGCAACTTCTGTTCCTTGTATTTTATCTTTAAGTTTATTTTTAATGTCTTCTGCTAATTCTGGTAAAAATTTTTCTTGATTTACAACTATAAACTCAACTTTTTTTTCTGCTTTAAAGTTTTCTTTACCGAAGTTATTTGTAATTAAAATTGTTTTTTCCCATTCTTCTTGCTGAATTAATCTTCTTAAGTGTTCCCAAGTTCCTTTTCCAGTTCCTAAGCAAGCAACAAGTTCTGTCATAACTAAAGAAATCATAATAGTTTATATAAAGTTTATTGTTTAATTAAATAATATAATAAATTAATAAAAAAAAAAAATCAATAATAAAATTTTTTAAAAAAAAAAAAACAAAAAAACTTAATAAATTGGGTAAGGACTTTCACCTGATTCTAGCTCTATGTTCTTTACTTTGCTTAAGTCTTCTATTTTGTTTATTCTTAGCAAGCTTGGTGATTTAGTGTAAAGCAGTTCTTCTATATATAAGCTTCTCTCAACAGCAGGTCCATAATATTCTTTGCCTTGTGAATGATCAATTATACCTCTTAATGTTATTTCATCTTTGTTAATCTTAAATACCATTGCTCCATTATAATCTTCGCTGCTCTGACTTGGGCATGATGGGCCTTCACACCATCTGTAAGTATAACTGTAAGCAGGTATTACAAGCAATTCTTTTTCTTTTGAAAATAGGAATGCCTTGTGCTCAAACTCTGCTGTTGACTGGGCATATCTTTCAGTTGTAACAAATTTTGCAATCTCCTTTGGATTTTCAACATCACTAACATCAAACAAAGATATCTTAAGCCCTCTTTGCTCACCCATTTCTGTTGCTGATCTTCCTATCCCTATTATTGTGTCTTTGTCATATGGATGCAAATATCTTGAGAATCCAGGAATCTTTAGTTTTCCCAACTCTTTTATATCTTGCGGATTGCTTAAGTCTATCACAAAGAATGGATCTACCTGTCTGAAAGTAACCATATATAGCCTTTCACCAATAAATCTTGTTGAATATATCTGCTCTCCTTTTGCAAGCCCTTTTAATGAGCTCAATATGTTAAGATTTTCGTCAAGAGTGAAGACATTGTTTGAGGACTCTGTCTGTGTATTTTCTTTCTTTATGTAAGACCATCTCTGGCTTATAGTTGTTG
>CAYXTQ010000145.1:0-2239 GCA_964467845.1 uncultured Methanosarcinales archaeon
AAGGAAGAGTTATTAAAAATAGAAGAGGTTGTTAAAAAATTAATCTAATTTTGTAGTAATTATTACCTTCTCATCAACTATAACACTATGTTCTGCCTGTGAAACTAATGCATTAGTTCTCTCAACTAATGGCGGATATTCTCTTATTATCTCTAATTGTTTTAATTGCTTTAAAGCATAATTAACTTTTGCTTCTGAAAAATTTGCAGTTAACCATCTTTTTGTGAATGGCAGCATATTATAGCTTTCAATCTGCTTTAGAATTTCTCTTACAAAACCAACTCTGACTGGTTTTTTATTAATTTGAGCGAAAACAGTTGCATTGCCTTTTTCATGTATTAAACCAGAGCCAGGAGTTGCAAAAGGCTCAATAGCTATAACCTGTCCTTTTTCTAATGCTGTCTTATCTTTAGTGTCAAAATTTGGAATTGTTGGCCTTGCATGTATATTATAACTTTCCAAACCATGTCCACTTAGATTTCTAACTGGTTTAAAACCAAAGCCTTCAATAGTTTCTTGTATTACCTTGCCTATTTCTCCTAAGGTAGTTCCAATTTGTATAATTTTCAAAGCCCCATTTACAGCTTCTCTTGAAGCTTTCACCAACTCTGAATTTTTGCCAGATAAATCAACAGTAACTGCATTATCTCCAATACAACCATCTACGTGAACTCCAACATCCAAGCAGCAAATCTGATCTTCTAGACTAGTTTTATCTTCAGAATCAGGGCAATAATGCGCTGCCGCTTCGTTCAATGAAATCTGGACAGGAAAAGCAGGCATTCCTTTTAATTCAAATATTTTTTTTTCTATTTTATCTGTAACTTCTAATAGAGATGAACCTTTTTTAATCAAGATTTTGCCATACTCTAAAACCTCTGCTGCTATTTTACCAGCTTTAATATAATTATCTATTTCTTCTTGATTCATATTAAAACAAAGGTTTTTCCTTTTTATTTAAATTTTGTTATAAGTACTACTGAATTCAATAAAAAATTTATCAATGATAAAAATAAAAAAAAAAACCCCTCTTTATTTTCTTTAAAAATACTTCTAGCCAGTAAAAATTAATCTGTATATTAGTATACAAAAACGTAACATTTATATATTAGTGGGTTTTTTATATTTACACTATACAAATATAAAACAAAATAAAAAGAGGTGTGAATATGGACTTTATCGTTGAAAATGCAATGAAACAGGCAGACCAAAGTATGTCTGATATAAAAGTTGGACAGGCAAACATTAAGGTTATTGGAGTTGGCGGCGCAGGTTCAAATATGGTTTCTTGGCTGTATCAAAAAGGCATCAAAGGAGCTGAGATTATAGCTACAAATACTGATAAACAACATCTTGATATTTCTAATGCTGACAGAAAAATACTGATAGGAAGGTCTATCACTCGCGGCCTTGGCTGTGGAGGCTATCCTAATAAAGGTGCTGAATCTGCCCAAGAAAGCTTGCAGGACTTAAAAAGCACACTAAAAGATGCAGACATGGTTTTTGTTTGTGCTGGAGAAGGAGGAGGCACAGGTACTGGAGCAGCTCCTATTATAGCTCAAATTGCAAAAGATGTTGGAGCAATAGTTATTGGAACAGTTACAATGCCTTTTAATATTGAAAGAGCCAGAATAGATAAGGCAGAATTCGGCTTACAGCAATTAAGACAGGTTTCTGATACTGTAATTGTTATAGATAATAACCGCTTAGTTAATTTGGCTGGAAATCTACCTGTACAGCAGGCTTTTGCAGTTGCAAATGAACTTATTGCCACTATGATAAGAGGTATAGTTGAGACAATAGCAGTTCCCTCTTTAGTTAACTTGGATTATGCTGATGTAAAGGCAATTATGACAAATGGAGATGTTGCCTGTATTGGAGTTGGAAGCAGCGATACTGAAAACAGGGTAGAAGAATCAGTAAAAGGCGCTCTGAGCAATCCTTTATTGGATGTAAAATACAATAATGCAACCGGAGCTTTAATTCATATTGAAGGCGGCCCAGACATGACCTTAGATGAGGTAAGCAAGGCAGGAGAATTAGTTACAGAAACATTACATCCTGATGCAAATGTTATCTGGGGTGCTCGTGTAAGCGATGATATGAAAGGAAAGATTACTGTAATGACCATTATGACTGGTGTCACCTCTCCCTGGATTTTAGGTAAACTGGATAAAAAAGCAAGAAAAAAAGAGGCACAAAGACTAGGAGAGGAATTAGGCATAGAAATAGTTTAATT
>CAYXTQ010000146.1:0-241 GCA_964467845.1 uncultured Methanosarcinales archaeon
AAAGTTGCAAGATGTATTTTTAAAATATGACAGGCATTTATTGGTTGCAGATGTAAGGAGAAAAGAGGCTTACAAGCCAAATGATAGTAAGGCTAGGGCTGCTAGACAGAAGTCATATAGATGAGGTATAAAAAAAAAAAAAAAATGATAATTCCAATAAGATGCTGGAGCTGTGGAAAGCCATTAGCCCATTTGTGGGAGGAATTTAAGGAAAGGGTTGAAAAAGGAGAAGATAGAAAAA
>CAYXTQ010000146.1:251-2202 GCA_964467845.1 uncultured Methanosarcinales archaeon
GACCTTATAGACCAGGCAGCACAGTTTAAGAAATTTTAGGATGATGGATTTAAAGAAAAAAGAATTGAATAAGAAATATAGATTAGTATTAGAACAAAAAAAACAACTAGAAAAAGAATTAAAAAATACTAAGAAGAAAACTATTAGTAAAGATTGGTTTATTAAAGTTGAAGAATTCAAATCTAATATTTCTGATTATCAAAGTAATATACTATTTTTTTTTACATTGTTCTTGACCATTGTTACTATTAAGCCAAATCCAACAATTTTAATTGATTTTCCTAATCTGCGTTGGATAATTAGTGGCATATTATTTTTAATGTTAACATTTCAATGGAAAAAAAATTATTGGGAAAATAAAATTGCAGATCATTTTAAAAAGAAAGAAGCTAAATCTTTTTGGTGGAGATATGGTTCTGTCATTTTTATGACAGTAATCTTAATTTTACTTATATTATGGATATTTAATAATAAAAACTGCTTATTATATTTAATCGCAGTATTATCTGTGTTATATTCAATTTTAAAATTTATTTTTTGGTTGAGAAAAAAGACTCAATCATAGATTCAAACATTTTTTGCTTTTTTTTATCTGGAATTCTTATAAGTTTACTTAATTTCAACAAATTTTCTTTTTTAGATAATCTCATCTGCAATCTGATTTTTTCTATGCCTTTCTTAGTCGTATAACCACCTATATTTTTTAAGTCATATTTTATACCCAGTTTTTCCAGCATTTTCCTTTCATCTATATTCAACTTATATTCATTTAAATCCTTATTAAACGACCTTCTCCAAATAATTTCTCTCCTATAAGTTTCTGGATAATATTTTACATGACCTTCATCAGCAATTGTTTGTTCTAACCAACCTAACATCAATTCTTTATCTTTTAAAATAAATGGAGGGATTGGAGGATTATTTTCTGATTTTTTACCTTTAAATTCCGTGATTATATCAATAACATCTCTGATGATAGAAGGAAAAACTAAGAAGAATCCGTTTCTTTTTTTGAATTCTTTGCTGACTCCAAAACCAAAAATAGTTTCAGCATCCTTTTTTACAGACTCTCTTAGTGATTTTTCGTTGTTGTTATACATTATTCTACCATAACTAATTTTTTTACATTTTATAGAGCCATTAGTAATACAACCATCATTACAAATTGCTGCTAAAAATCTTGCAGCACTTCTTGAATTAAAACTAAAAGGCAATTTTGGCTTGGAAGTGCCCTTGCTTTGATTATTACCAATCCAGCTAACCTCAGTTTCAATATCTTCTAATAGAATATTAGTTAAATTCAGCATTGTTAATAAAAAATCAATCCTAATTTTCCTGTTTTCTCTTCTGAAATATCTACCTAAAGCCGATTTAGAAATTCCACTTAGTCTATTTGCATTTGCTATGGTTCCTGAAATCTTGAGAAGTTTATTTAATAATTTGTCATTAAATTTTTTATTTAAAACTACATAAGTTCTCTTTAAAGGCAATTGATTTATATGAATTTTCATAATTATCACCTCATTGAAGATTTCTTTCATTCTTTTAAGAAATCTTTAGAGGTTAAAAAGAGGACGTTAAGCGAAACTGCGTAATAGATTTTCTATGTAATAGAACATCTTAATTTAGCAGTTTTGCGTGTCCTCTTTTTTCTATAAAAAGAACTCATTTATATATCTCACGCGTACTTGGCCAGTGGCCAGTGAGTTTCTAAGAAATCGTAAGCCTTTTAAATTATACTTGATTTTTGGTTATTCTATGGTTGATCTTAATAAGATTGCTAGGAAGTGGCAAGATAAATGGGAAAAAGCTAAAGTATTTCAAGCTAAAGAGCAGTATAATAAAAAAAAGTACTATGTACTTGAGATGTTTCCGTACCCCTCAAGTCATGGTTTGCATATGGGCCATGCAAGGAATTATGCAATAGGAGATTGTTTTGCAAGATATAAAA
>CAYXTQ010000147.1:0-695 GCA_964467845.1 uncultured Methanosarcinales archaeon
AAATGAGCTGTGGAAAAGCAGAAGAGATTAAGGAAAAGTATAAGAATTTAAAATAGAATTAAATATTTACACGTCTAAATGCTTCATCTAATTCATTTGTAGAATAACCTTGTTGAATAAGAACTGCTCTTATTTGCTGAGGAGTATAACCTTGGGTTTCTTGCGTTCTAATGTAATTTGCTAATTGCTGAGTTCTTGGGTCAAACACGTTTTGTGCTTGAGTTTTAAGTGGTTGGTATTGTTGTACTGATTGTTTTTCTAATATTGAGTTTATCTTGTGTTGTAAATAAAGTGGTCCTAAAAAGAAAGTCAAAATTGGATTTAAATTAGCACTAAATTGTGATTGAAGTACACTTCGCAAATTAAAAGAAAGAAAAATGATTAATAATAATTCTGCATATCTGAATACATGTTTAATACCATAATAATTTAAAGTATATACTTTTCCATTTAAAGTCAATTTTCCAGCTGTGAATATCATTGCAATTGTCAAAAAAATTAATAAAGATATTAATCCTCCACTTAATTTTTTTTCTTGAGGAAATGTATCTGTAACTTTTTTATTTCTTCTGAACCAAAAAGGAATATAAATTCCGAGAGTTATTATGGATAACAACAGCACAGACACCCAAGATTTTTTCTTAAAATTATTTGGCATTATATTCACCCATATTTTGTATTTTTTTCTTGTTGGA
>CAYXTQ010000147.1:705-2147 GCA_964467845.1 uncultured Methanosarcinales archaeon
TTGGTTTATCATTCTCTCAAGCTCTATTCAAGGTGGATTAATTTCTTTCTTATTGTAAAAAAATATAATATAGCACCAATTATATTAAAAAATATGATAAGAAGAATCCACATTGTTTTATCTTCAAATTGTCTTTTTGCGCAATCAATTAACATCCACAGCCAGAAACCTCCAAAAATCAATAGAAATGGTAGGATTATTAAAAAAATCTTCTTAATCAAAGTAAATACATAACCTGGACCTAATTTTTGATGGAAATCGGTATCAACCACTAACCAAGAATCTCCTGATTTCTCAAATATAAAGTAATTTGAAAGACCATCGATATTCCAACCAGGCCCTGATGCAGCAAATCTTCCTTTAACTTTTACTTGGTTATTACCAATATCCTCATAAGAACTAATACTTTGTTGAAATTGCATTGTTTTTCCCATTAAATTCATGTCAATTTCACTACTTAAACCAGCTTTAGCGTTAGGTGAAACTAACTTAATAATCGAATCCACATTTCCATTATTGACAAAATTCACAATTTGGTTAATCTGACTTTGAATTTGTGTTCTATCATTCAAAGATACTTCAGCAAAGACAATAGAAGATAATAACAAGAATATAAAAGAAAACATTAATTTTCTAATTTTGCAGTCACCTCTTTATTCTTTATAATATTAGAGTAGAACTTAATAAATCTTTTGTTTTCCTATACAACTCATTAATTGAAAAACAATAAACTATAAATAATAATACTTAATTCTTAGTTGCTATGAAAGGAAAACTAATAGTTATAGAAGGCTCTGACGGTTCTGGTAAAACAGTGCAAAGCAAATTATTATATAATAAATTAAAAAAAAAATATAAAAAAGTTTTTTTAATAGAATTTCCACAGTACTATAAAACTGTTTTTGGAAAATTAATCAGCCTTTATCTTAATGGAGAAATTAAATTAAATCCTTATGCAGCTTCTCTGTTATATGCTTGGGACAGGCTTGAAGCAAAAGAGCAGATAAAAAATATGCTAGAAAAAGGTTATTTTGTCATTGCAAACAGGTATATTGCTTCAAATATAGCTCACCAAGGTGCACGTTTAAGCTTAAAAGACAAAAAAAAATTCATTTCTTGGCTTGAAAATGTTGAGTTTAAACAAAATAAGATGCCAAAGCCAGATTTAACATTTTATTTGTATGTCCCAGTTGAAGTTTCTCAAAAATTAATATTGAAAAAGAAAAAAAGAGGATACTTGGTAAAAAAAAAGAAAGACATTCATGAAAAAAATATTTCATACTTAAAAAGAGTTGAAAGAATTTATAAAAAATTAAGCAAGCAAAAATCTTGGATTAGAATAAATTGTGTAAAAAACAATAAAATAATGAGCAAAAAAGAGATACATGAATTAATATGGAACAAGATTAATCATTATTTTAAAGTTTAATCAATAAAAAAAA
>CAYXTQ010000148.1:0-2105 GCA_964467845.1 uncultured Methanosarcinales archaeon
TATCAATATTTAATCAATCAATAGGTTCTATACCACATAACAATTAATTGTGCACTTGTTCCAGTTTTTGTTTTTTATTTATTTATTTTTAAAAATTTTTCAATGATTTTAAATTAAAAAATAATTCTTCAACTTCGTACTTAAGACAAACTATGTTTGCCTTATTGTGTTTGTGAACCTAGTTTTTTTTTTTTTTTATTTCTTTTCTAATATTGATTAAAATTTTAATCTTGAAAATCTATGATTTTCATTGATTTTTAATTATTGATATTTTAATATTGAATTTTTTTTATTTCACAACAATAGCTCCATAGCCAACAGCACTGCCATAATCATTAATAATATCTCCGGAAGTATAATACTGTAATAAAGATGCCTTAGATGCATTTAATAATTTGCATAATTCTAACATAACAGCAATAGGGTATTGACCACATATTGTTGCTCCTGTTTCATTTATATACTGCAAAAACCCCTGCGGATTAATCTTTTCTATAAACTTAATTGCTTCTTTATCCAGTCTATATAAATTTTCCTTTACATTCCTGCTAAAAGGCATATATCCATAATTAATTCCATAATGTGTAAAATCAGAAGAAGCTATAACACAAACCTTTTTGTCACCTATTTTTTTTTTTATATTTTCAGCGATCTCTTTATAGTGCAAATCAGGAGATGCAATTATTGGTGTAAATCTTATTTTAGATAAATAATCTTTGTTAACAAACTGCAAAAATGGCAGTTGCACTTCCAGAGAATGCTCCTGTGCATGAGCTTCTTCGTTTATTTTTAATTTTGAGTTTTCAGTTAACGCTTTTGTAAACTCTTTATCATTTTTTACAACACCAAAAGGAGTTTTCCAATCCTGTAATGAAACACAACTACCAAATCCACTATGGCTTAAACCAATAACAATGAACAAATCAGGAAATTTTGATTCTGCAATCTCTTTAAAAGACCAGGCAGCACAAGCCCCGGAATATACATAACCTGCATGAGGTGCTATTATTCCTAAAATTTGCTTTTCCCTTTTCTTTATAGGTAAATCTCCAGGTCCAAATTTATGTGTAAAACAATCATTTATCTGCTTATCCAATTCATTAAAATCATCTTCATAAAACATTCCAGCCACAATTGGTTCACGTATCATATCAATATTATTAGTTCTCAAAATATTTAAAACTAACGAAAATCATAAAATTTAAATAAAAGCTTATTAAACATCAATATCTAAAAATGGAATTGGAAAAAAAATCACAAGCACCTGTTCTGGAATTTTTCATCACATACGGCTGGGCTATATTAGTTATATTGGTTGGGTTAGGCATTTTAGTCTATTTTGGGCTTATAAATATTGAGGGCTCTACTTGCAAAATCGCTCCTAAATTAAGATGTAAGGAATTTAATGTTGAGCAAGATAAAGTTATTTTAACCATAGAAAATAAAATGGATCAACTATTACTGGGTGTAGATGTTGGGGTTAAGGGCTGCAGTGAAATGGATATGGGTAACATTTTAGATAAAGGAAAAGAAGATACATTTATAATAACAGGTTGTAATTATAAGGTTGGAGATAAAGTTAATACTCTAATTAATTTTACCTATGTTTTAGAAGACGGAAAAACATACACAAAAATAGGAAAATTAATAAAAACAGTTACTTAAGTTCCTTCCTGCCAGCTGCTTAAATATTTTTTCTGTTCTTCAGTTAGTGTATCTATTTTAATTCCCATAGCCTCTAATTGCAACCTTGCAACCTCATCATCCTTCTCTTCAGGCAATACATAAACCTTTGGCTGGAGTTTTCCCCTATTCTTAACAAGATACTCACATGCAAAAGCCTGGTTGCAGAAAGACATGGCCATTATCATACTTGGATGCCCTTCAGCAGCTGCTAAATTAATTAGCCTGCCTTCTCCTAAGATAAATATTCTTTTTCCGTCTAAAGTAAACTCATCCATAAATTGCCTTATTCTTCTTTGTTTTGCTATTTTTCTTAGCCCATTGATATTAATTTCTGCATCAAAATGGCCGGAATTAGCTAAAATTGCTCCATCTTTCATTAGCTTCATATGCTCAATATCAATAACATTCTTGTTTCCAGT
>CAYXTQ010000149.1:0-2104 GCA_964467845.1 uncultured Methanosarcinales archaeon
TTTATTTGGTAAAAATAATGAAAGATATTTCCATGGCTTTAAGAAAAAGGAAAATGATGAATTTGAAAATATTATTAATAAAAAAAAATTATTTTTGATTAGAAAAACAGCCTCTCCTAAACAAAAAATACCATGTGAAAATGATCCTAGATTTCAGCAAATTATACCTTATATTGTTTTTAAGTATAAAAAAAAAATATTTGTCTATAAAAGAATGCCAAAAGCAGATGAACCTAGATTGCATGATAATTATAGCATTGGCATTGGAGGCCATATTGATAAAGTTGATTTGAATAATAAAAATTACATAGAAGAAGCTATGAAGCGCGAATTTAATGAGGAATTAATTTATAATGATAAATTTGATTTCAGAGTTATTGGTTACATAAATGATGATAGCAACTCTGTTGGCAAAGTACATTTTGGAGTTGTTTTTTTAGTAGAGGGCTCTACCCCAGACATTAAAGTCAGGGAAACAGACCAATTGCAGGGAAAATTAATGACTAAAAATGAAATAACAAAGGAAATTGAGGAAAACTTTGAGACATGGAGTAAAATAGTTTATGATTACATTAAAAATATATTAAAATGAAAACCCTATTCATAGAAGCAAAATATGAAGGAAAATTAGACTTAAAAAAAATCCCAATAGATAAATTACCAGATAAAATTGGATTAATAAGCTCTGTCCAGTTTGTAGATTATTTAAAAACAATAAAATATTATTTAGAGAAAAAAAATAAAAAAATATTCCTGGAAAAAGGAAAACAGAAATACAAAGGCCAGATTTTAGGCTGTGATGTAAGCGCAGCGAAAAAAATAGAAAAAAAAAGTGATGCTTTTTTGTATATTGGCGATGGAAGATTCCATCCTTTGGGTATTGCATTAAAAACCGATAAAAAGGTTTATTGCTTTAATCCCATAGATAATATTTTCTCTGAAACAAAAAAAGAAGAAATAGAAAAAATAAAAAAAAAAAATAAAGGAAAATTATTAAAATTTTTATCCTCAGATAACATTGGAATCTTAGTTTCAATTAAACCAAGACAATATAACCTAAAAAAAGCATTGGAACTGACAAATAATATCATAAATTTAGAAGATTTAAGTCAACTATGATTTTTTTCCCCTTTATTTATATAACAGTCCATTCTTTTGTTTTGTACTTCATTCCCCAAACATCTAAAAAATCCTCAAAATAACTTGTTTGGTTTATGGGGATTAAAACAGCCCCAGTACTTACTTTTTCTCCTTTTATCTTTTTTAAACTTTTTCTTAATGCAATTCCAAATAATGTCTTCTTAGACCTGTCAAGATGTTTTAGGTCATAAGTATAGAGTTTCATTGGTCTGATTTTTAATATATCTCTCAGGAAACCATTATTTTTTATGCTATATCCCTCATTTATTAAACTTAAAAATAAAGGGCTGTAAATATCATCAATAGTAATAAAATCCAAATGAACTTTATCAATCCCAACTTCTTTTTTGATTAATGGAACTAGTTTGATATCTTTTTCTTTTAAAATAAAAGCTAAATCAATATCCTTAGGATTATCCCTGCCTTTAACAAAAGAGCCAAAGACTATAATATCTTTTATTGAATCATATCTTTTTAAGATCTTGTTCAAATTCTTTTTCAATTCTGCCAATCTTGGCAACTTCTTTGATTGCATTTTTAATCTTGCCGCAATCCTCCTTCTTCATTATATGTTCATAAGAATCTGTATAAGTGGTAAAAACACCATCTACTATTTTATGAATCTCAGGAAAAGAAACTCTTAGAAATAGGAAAACCTCTGTATGATTCTTTGGTGTTTTCCTTACCTTGTTTATTATTATATAAGAGCATAATGCTGTTAATGATTTGTAATAATTGCTAACAGCAGGACCATATTTTTCCTTAGATTCAGAACTAATGGCCTCTTCCAGAAAATCCTTAAATATTTGTTTTTGTTCATTCATTTTGATTATAAAAAACTAACAGTTCTTTATGTCATGATTTTGATAGTCAATAAGCATATATATAAAGATTCCTATTTCTTATGATTTTTCTTTTTAATGTTTACCTCTTTTAAAGATTACTATTAATAAAGCAATAAATA
>CAYXTQ010000150.1:0-2062 GCA_964467845.1 uncultured Methanosarcinales archaeon
TAATTTACAAAAAATAAAATATGGAGGGGAAAATGAAAACAAAACTATATTGGATTGTTCTTGTTTTACTGACTGCAATTCTAATGTTCTCTATTACAGCAGTAGCAAATGCTAATAAAGAAGTTAAGATATTTAAGCCTTATAAAAGTTTTATAGATGAGGATGATATTAAAGATGTAATTGCTAGTAAAATTGCTGCTAAGGGTGCTTACAAAAGAGTTATTGCTGATGATATTGATGAAGATGATATTAAATTATTCAAAAACAAAGGCTGTTTTATAAAACATAGATTAAAACATTCAGCTTCATTTGAATGTCCAGAAGATGTTATTTCTAAATTAAAAGTTAGAGAAGCTAGAATATTCCACATACTTGATTTAGAAGCAGATCAGCAGATTAAGGCCGATCAAGTTTGGGCTGAAGGCATTAATGGAGAAGGGGTAAATGTTGTAATTTTAGACACAGGTGTTGATAGCAGCCATATAGAATTAAGTGATAGTATCAAAGGTCAAAAAGATTTTGTAAATAACGATGATATAGCTGAAGATCCCAATGGTCATGGAACACACGTTGCTGGAATAATTACTGCTAATGGTGTCTATAAAAATATAGACGGTAATAATGACGCAACTGGTGTTTCTCCTGGTGCAGGAATTTATATGTTAAAGGTATGTGATGCATCTGGTTCTTGTTATGAAGACGATATGATAGCTGCAATGGAGTATGCTGTAAATAGTTTAGATGCAAAAATAATGAGTATCAGCATAGGCGGTGGAAACTTTGGAGATCATTGTGACTCTGATCCTTTAGCAGCAAAAGTTAATTGGGTTGTTGATAATGGCTTTACAGTAGTTGTTGCTGCAGGTAATGAAGGTAAAGGTGTTAGCTCTCCTGCATGTGCTTCTAAAGCAATAGCAGTAGGTGCAGTAGATAAAAATGGTATTGTACCTTACTGGTCTAATAGAGGCCCTGCCTTAGATATAGTTGCTCCTGGTGTAGATATCTTATCAACTTACTCATGTTTAGCAGCAGGTGACTGCTCTTATTACTGGTATGCTTATATGTCAGGAACTTCAATGTCAGCTCCACATGTATCAGGAGTGGTAGCTTTATTATTGGAAACCAAACCAACTGCTACACTAGATGAAATAAAAAATGCGTTATATAGCACAGCAAGTCCAGCTACTAAATGTTATAAATGTACTAGATGGTCAGGTGGAAGATGTAGAAGTCAAGGGGTAGTAGAATGTACACCAGAAATTCAAGGAGCAGGAATAGTTAACGCTTATGAAGCATATTTGGCTGTTAAGCCAACAGCACCAGTCTGTTCGTCTGATGCAGATTGTAATGATAATTTATATTGTAATGGTATTGAAAAGTGTCAAGTAGGAGTTTGTCAGTCAGGAACAGCTGTAGATTGTTCTGGTTTAAACGATCAATGTAATGTTGGTGTGTGTAATGAAGCTACTGACTCTTGTATAGCACAACCGGCAAATGAAGGATTAGCATGTAATGATGGATTATTTTGTAATGTTGGGGAAACTTGCAAATCTGGGATATGTACTGGAGGCTCAGCTTATATTTGTAACGATAACAATGTATGCACAACAGATAACTGTAATGAGGAGAATGACGCATGCGAATTTATACCTATTCCTGAGTGTTCAGCAAAGGTTAAATGCTGGAGTGCAGATTATAAATATTTAAGCACAAGCATGAGTCAGGCAAAAAAGTTCTGTAAGTGCGCTGCTGGTATTTATGACTATAAAGATTATAGTAGTATTAGCTCAAGAGCAAATGCATATCAATATGTAGATTCAACTAATAATGAAAACTGGAAAACAAGGCTTGTTTCAAATTTTTACCGTCCTATATACAGAGTAAAATGCACTGATGGGAATTGGTACAAAACAAACCAAGACTACTATTACCCGAAGTAGACTGTGCATAAATTTTTTTTTTAATGATTTTAGATTCTTTTTTTTTTTTTAATTTTTTTTCTTAAATTTTTTTTATTATTGAATTCTTTCCAATGATTTTTTTTTTTTATTTAAATAATTTG
>CAYXTQ010000151.1:0-2054 GCA_964467845.1 uncultured Methanosarcinales archaeon
TATTTGTGCACTTGTTCCAGTTTGTTTTTATTATTTTTATTAATGCAATTAAAAAATTTTAAAAAAAAAAAAATATTGTTCAACTTCGTACTTAAGACAAACTATATTTGGCTAAAGTGTTTGTGTACCTAATGGATTTTTTTTTTTTGTTATCTATTAATTTTTAACAAAACAATAACATTTATAAATAATATTCTAAATCCATACTTGGTAATGCGTCGGTGGTCTAACGGCTACAACTGGTTACGCTCGGTTGACACGCAAGGTGAGACATAAAGTCTCACGTGCTCGGCTTACGCCTCGCGACCAGTGCCGTAAATGACTGCGGCCTTCCACGCGCTAGAATCATAGATTCACTGGCTCATCGCCTGCGCGATGAGAGCCGTATATCCGGGAGATTTGGAGTCTTTCTTCAAATCCGGAAATTCAAATCCCGGCCGACGCATATTTATTCTTACCACAACTTTTTTAAACAATAATAATACTCTTAGTTTAAGATGACAGAAAAAATAATAATTATTTGTGCACATAATGACGACCACATATTTGGTTTAGGCGGCACTATAGCAAAATATCTTAAAGAAGGTAAAAGAGTAATGACTTTAATTTTTTCTTGTGGTGAAAAAGGTCATCCTTGGTTAAAAAAAAAAGAAATAGCTAAGATAAGGGCCAAAGAATGTAAAATAGCAGATAAAGTTCTAGGTGGAAACCAAAGTATTAATTTTGCTTTACAGGAGTTTAATTTTGAGGAAGAATTTAAAAAAAAAAATATTGACAAAAGACTTATTGGTATCATTCAAAAATTTAAGCCAGAAAAGATTTTTACACACAGTATTGATGACCCCCATCCGGATCATAGGGCAGTTAACAGCATTGTGCTTAAATTAGTTGATGCAATAAATTATGACAAAGAAGTTTATACCTTTGATGTGTGGAATCCTATAAAAATTAGAAAAAAGGCAGAGCCAAGACTTGTGATAGATACAAGCAAAACTTTTAAATTGAAAATAAAGGCATTAAAATGTCACAAAAGTCAAAGAGTGGCTTTTTTTTCTTTATTGTGGAATGTCTATGGAAAAGATTTTTTTAACGGTTTGTCTAATAATTGCAGGTTTGCTGAAGTTTTTTATAAAGTAAGGTGAATATATGAAAAAATTATTGATTACTACTGACTCTTTCTTGGACTTAAAGGACGGTATAGCTCGCTACCTAAATGAGATAATTCCCCGTATCAAGAACAAATTTAAAATAACTGTTTTAGCCCCAGAGTTAAATAACGTTTATGATGCAGAAAGGTATAAAAACGTAAAAGTTAAGTTTCTGCC
This sequence comes from uncultured Methanosarcinales archaeon, assembly GCA_964467845.1. Lineage (GTDB taxonomy): Archaea > Nanobdellota > Nanobdellia > Woesearchaeales > CAYXTQ01 > CAYXTQ01. Next base: position 1,326 of record CAYXTQ010000151.1, read on the forward strand.
AGCATTTAAATTTAAGATTGCTGGCTACAAGCCCAGTAAGCCTTTTAATAAATTGTTAAAAAAAGAAGTAGAAAACTGCGATATTTTGTGGAACCAGATTATGGGCCCGTTAGGCATTTCCTCAATTTATTATGCTTCAAAACTTAAAAAACCAATTATTACTACAGCACATGTTATTGAATGGGAATTAATAAAAAATGCCTTTTTTAGGAAGATTCCTCATCTTTTTATAGGTCCGAACATAAAACTAATTATGAGGAAACTTTACAATAAATGTGATTTGATTATTGCTCCTTCTAAGAGCGTAGTTCACACTTTAAGGGAAAATAAGATAGGAAGAAAAAAAAAAATAATTCCTTTGGGCATAGACACAGAAATTTTTAAGCCAAGTTTAAACAAATTAGAAAAAAAAAAAAAAATAGGATTAGAAAATTATAAGATAATAGGCTATTGTGGCAGAATAAGCAAGGAAAAAAATATTTCCACTTTACATAAGGCTTTTTTGCGTTTAAAGAATAAATACAAAATCTTTTTATTGATAGTAGGTTGGGGCCCAAAAAAAAATATTTCAATATTTAAGCCCTTAGAAGATATAAAAATTACTGGTTTCGTTGAAGATGTCGTTCCTTATTTACAGGCAATGGACATTTTTGTATTGCCAAGCTTAACTGAGACCTCTTCTTTAGCCACAATGGAGGCAATGGCTGTTGGTTTGCCGGTAATTGCAAC
>CAYXTQ010000152.1:0-2038 GCA_964467845.1 uncultured Methanosarcinales archaeon
TATTTCTATATTTATAATCATCTCCACAACAACTGTGATTTCCTTGGAAATTATCTACTATTTCATCTTTTGGTCCATAAAGGTCCCAATCAATATCATTAAAAGGGTATGAAGCATGTTTGCTTCTATGAGGCAAGCATTCTGTTACTATTATCTGAGATTTGTTTATTGCAATATTGTCTATGGGGGTTGCGTGTTGGTTTTTTACCTCTAATTTTATGTTGTGTATGCCAATTTCATCAAAAAATCCCGTCATATCATTAATATCTGGATCTTGATTTGGCAAATATATTTTGCTGGTATAACCCCAATTCAAATTAAATCCTGGACTGTTGTCTGGTTTTATATGTTCCCATCTAAAAAGCAATGTAACTGGTTTTGGGAACTCGTCTTTTGTGTTAGAAGCATCAAATATGAAAGGATCTTCTATTGATGCCCTGTTATCGTCTATATCTATAAATGTATTATTTAACATAAGATTTATTTTTGGTATATCATCCACTAAAATCTTGATTTCTTGATAATCATATAATCCTCCTAAGTCTTGGGCTTTTACAGTTAGTGTATGTTCTCCTACATCAGTTTTACGTAATGAATAGTAAGTGCATCTCCTTTCTTCACTAGACTCTGAAAAAGGATGTATGCATTCTTCTTTTTTTGGGTTTGTATATATTTGGCTTGATTCTAAAGCATTAGCTAGGGTATTATTCTCTTTGTTCCAATCAAAGCTTGAATAGTCATAAAATAAAGGGCTTGTTTTGTCGTGTTCGTCAGGATCGTATGCTGTTGGTGTAAAATTTAATGACTGATTTTCTATTACATATAAATCATAATTGCTAAAAGAAATAAATTTCATATAATCTAGTGCTGGTCCTCTATTTTCCCTGGCAAACATAAACACATAATTTTTTTCATCTAATTTTGATTTAGAATCCTCAATTGTTATAATACTTGCATCTTTATATGTAGAACTATCCCTTTTTATTTTTATGCCCTCATATGTGTTTGCTAATTCTTGACCGTCTTTTAAGATGTCAAAATCCACAGCATCTATATCTTTTTGTATCATTTCTCTTGCCAGATAATATATAATCTTAAACCTCACAGGATGATGCAAGGAGAATTGTAATACTTCTATTATTGGTTCAGAGCCTTTGACCCTAATTGTTATTGGAAAATCTATTTCAAATAAAACATTATTATCGCTAAAGATAACTTCTGTGTTTATATCTCCTGCAGTGATGTTATATCCTTTGATTGTAGAAAAATCAAGGCATTCTTTAAGTTTTTTTTTTGTGTAGTCCTCTAATTGAGATTGTATTGAATATCTGCAATTTAAAGAATATGGAGGATTATAGCAACTGCAAACGTAATTTGGAATTGTAATTTTATCCTTACATAAGTCTGGGTTAATATTTTTTTTAGGATCTCCTGTACTTCCAAAATAAATAAGTTTTTGTTTTGGATTAATATGATTATAATTTTTATGGCAGGTTATACCTTCTAATTCATCTGTGTTTGGCGGCTTTTTTTTAAAACAAGGGTAGTATGGCGGATTATTTATTAATGGGTCTTTTTCCTTGAATTTATTACTCAAAGAACTATAAATTTGAAATGCAACCTTCTTATCTTGATAATCAACATAAGGGATTGACCAATCTACTAATCCTGATTGGTCTTGATAAATAAATCCTCCTTGCTCTCCTATCAAAGTTAAAGCTTCTTTTGATACCATATCCAAACAAGTTATGACATAATAATTAATTGCTTTTGATTTTAAAAAATCAGCAACTGGTTTTTCTATTTCTGCTTCAAGTTTTTTTTCATAGGTGGTTTCAATTATAAAAAAAACAAAGGTAAAGATTAATAGAATAATAATTCCCAGAATAATAAACAGCGTAACTTGTGATTTAGGCATCTAACACCTCTTTTTAGTATTTGATAACATAAAGCATATTTAAAGTTTGTCAAAAACCACCCATCAGAGATGGGTGGAATGTTTTTATGTGCACATTGATAGTGTGTGGTTTTTGAGCAT
>CAYXTQ010000153.1:0-2015 GCA_964467845.1 uncultured Methanosarcinales archaeon
TTCATTCTTTTATAAGTTATATCTCTTCTTTCCTGCATTTTTCTTACAGTCTCTTTAAGATGTTCTTGAGGTCCTTCAAAAGCAGCTTTAACTGCATATTGTTGTGGATGTATTGGGCATAATCTTGCTCTTGAAAGCTTTGAAATTGCTTCTTTATAATCTGCAATCAACTCTTTTGGGCCTGAGAAAAATAGCCAGCCAACTCTCCAGCCAGGACATAAGTAATTTTTTGATAGACTTCCTTCAGTTACGATTGGAATTTCATCTGTTAAAGAAGCTAATGCAGTATGTTTTTCTTTGTCAAACAATAATTGGTCATAAGTTTCATCTGCAAAAATAAGCAGATTATTTTCAGCAGCAATATCAATAACGCCTTTTAGTGTTTTTTTATCATATAAGCCACCGGTTGGATTATTTGGATTTATTATAATAAGGCCTTTTGTTTTATCATTAATCCTTTTTCTTATATCATCCAAATCTGGTTGCCAACCATTTTCTTCGTCTAAGAAATAAGGGTTTTGAATGCCTTCGCAATATTCTACCAATGCTGTAAACATTGGATAACCAGGACAGGGTGTTAAAATGTTTTCTCCTGGATTAACTAAAGCAGTTATGCCTTGTGTTAAAGCCTCACTTCCACCGTTAAAGACAATTACATCCTCTGGCGTTATATTTTTTATTTTTTTTCTTGCTGCTTCTTTTGCCAAAACTTGCCTTGCTTCGTCTGTACCTAAAGAATCACTATAGCACTGAGACTTTAGATTATTAGCCTTAATTACTTCAAACATATGCTCTGGTGTTTGAAAATCAAACTTTAAAGGATCTCCAATATTCAAATAAAGTATTTTTTTTCCCTGTTTTTCAATTTTTTTTGCGATTACAACCAAGTCACGTATTGCATAAGTTATTTTTTCAGTTCTCCTTGCAGGTATTATTCTTTTCATGCTTAAAAATCTTTGATTTTTGGCATGCTGAAAATTTTTAATTTTCATCATTTTATCACCCTCAGCTAAAATGTTTATATTCGCCATAAGTAAAATAGCCTTGAAGTTCGTTTGTCTGTGTGAGCTTTGGCAATACTTCTAGCTCCAAGTTTGAAGCATATTTTGTATAGTTAAAGATTTCAGGCTTGAAGATATAGATACCAGCATTAATAATATAACCTGTTTTTTGTTTATCCTGGACAAAAATAACAGTATCACCTTCTAAAGTTACTGACATATATTTAGATGGCTCACTTGAAGTAATCAAGCCCATGGTTGCGATTTTATTAGCTTCTGTATGTTTGTTTATCATCTTTATCAAATTGAAATTATTATATGTATCGCCATTCATCACAATAAAATCGCTCTTTATGTATTCTTTTATAAGGTTTAATGCAGCAGCAGTTCCCTTGCTTTCTTTTTCAAAAATAATTTTAACTTCTACTTTTGAATTTGATATCTCTTTTTTTAACAAATCTATTTTATCATTCTTTGTTGTTAACATGTACAATTTGTTTATCTTATTGTCATTGAGAAAATCCAAATGTTTTCTTATTAGTGCAGCTCCGTTAAAGGGTTTTAATAATAAATCAAAATCATTTTTATGCACTAACATTACTGCCTGCTTTATTGTTTGCTCTCCTACACCCTTTCTTAAGAAAAATTCAATAGCCTGGCTTCTTGACCTTATAACTGAGCCATCAACCTTAGAATCAATTAATTCTAGTAAAGGCTTGTCAATAGATATTGCTATTTTAGTTTTTTTCATATATAAGTATGAATTGGTATGAATTTATAAATATTTCGATATTATATATTAAATTTAGGGATATATATACTACAGTATACAAATATTTATATATAAGTATGAACTATTCATACTTTTATTAATGATCTAAAGACCTCCTCTTTGGGCTGTCAGCCAAAAACTGGCAGCCAATATTTTTTAAAATCAATAGAAAGAATTCAATATAAAAAAAAATTCAATAAATAAATTATCAATACACGAGAAAATCCTTTGGATTTTCTGTG
>CAYXTQ010000154.1:0-2015 GCA_964467845.1 uncultured Methanosarcinales archaeon
TTTATCTTAACTATCTTTTTTTTAATTGGGCTTTTTTGGCATGGCGTATTTAGGACTCTTTTTAGCATACTTGTTCAGTTATTGCTTGGGTATGAATTTATTGAATTTCTCGGTTTGGGTGGTTTTGGTGTGGCTATAATTCTTTCTGTTCTATCTTTTTTTATAGGTATAATTTTATGGAAATCTAAAAATTGGGCAAGAATTTTAGTAATTGTCTTCTTAGGTTTGGGATTATTTATTAGGTTGTTTGATATAATTATTGAATTGAATTCTTCAAACATAATTAATTTAATATTATCTATTTTAGCCTCTGGTCTGATTGGGGGATATTTGCTATTCAACAAAAAATCTAAAAAGTTTTTCAAATAATCTTTTTATTAAATAACAATATAATCTTAAAGAATTTTATTCTTTGAACAAACAAATTTGTTAGGGAATAGAGTATAAGCTCTATTGAAAATCTCTTAGCACACAAGATTTAGATTGTGTGTTATCGTCTTACAATAAATTTCTTTTTTTCATATTATTTCAAGTGATTCAGTATATATTTAATTTACTATTTAGTGTATTTACTAAGAAGTAGGGATTTTTAAAGGTTTTGGGAGGGAATTTTTTAAAAGACAAAACTTTAAAGAAATCATCATCAAAACATTTAAATATGCTCTTATATTCATAAATATAATATATAGATAAATACAACAAAAATAGTTTAAAATAAAATGGTCCAAATAATAAAGAAACAGACAAGCGAAGGCATTTTGTATAATCCTACTCTCAGTTCTGTTTTAATGGTAGAAGAAACAATACACAAATACAGCCAAGAATTTGGAAAATATCAGTTGTGGAAAAAACTGCCAAATAAGATGATGTATCAGACTTATTTAGTAATATTAGATTATCTAATTGCTTCCGGTAAAATTATGATTGACAAAGACGGCTGCGTTATCTGGGTATATAATCCTGAAAGGATAAGAAAAGCAATTTCTGAAGGGCTTGTAATAAGATGAAACCCATATTCGTAGCATTTATATCTCAAAAAATAAAAAAAGCTTTTGAAGAATTACAAAAAGGCAAATTCGAAGACAAAAAACTCTATGAATTTATTTCAAGAGCAATAGAAGACTTAAAAAATAATCCTTCATGTGGAACAAAAATCTCTAAGAGTCTATGGCCTGAAAAGTATACTAAAGAATATAAAATTACTAATCTTTGGAAATAGGATTTGCCAAATGCTTGGAGATTAGTTTATACTATTGAAACTAATGAAATAAAAATAATGAATTTTATTCTTGAATGGTTTGACCATAAAAATTACGAAAAAAGATTTAATTATTAATTAAATAGCAAAGATGTTCTTAGAGTGAAACTATTGTATGCCCGACAGGACAGACATGTTATAACGGACAATGCTCTTCAACGGTGATTCCGATAAATGCGTATTGGGCTGACAGTAAAAATCCAATTACTGGAGAATATAATAAAATACCTAAAATAGATAAAACTGCAACGGATACAAAAAAAATCTTCCTCGTCGTAGAAAACATTCCAGATGAATTAGGAGCAATAAGATTTGATATTTATGAAAAAGATTTAATTTGGAATAAGGTATTTTTATAAAAAACAAGTTTTATAAACTATATATTACTAAATATATTATAAAATGGTAAAAAAGAGGAAATTAAAATCTCCTAAGAAATTAAATAAAGTTCTTCCTCCAAAAAACGCAATGAAAATTGCATTGAGGGACTTGGTTTTATTCGGACTCCTGTCAATTATGTGTTTTGCATTATATCTTGTTTCAGGAGAAGCAATGTATCAGGATGCATTTTACCTTCTTTCTATTATTTTTGGATTTGTTGCTGTTGCTTTTTTAATTGTTATTCTGGTGATTCTGATTTCTAAAGGAATTAAACAGAAAAATAAATAAATTATTCTCATTAGTTATTGCAAAAACTCCTTCGGAGTTTTTGATATTAATTTGCTCCAAATCAGGCTTTGCCATGATTTTTCGCAGG
>CAYXTQ010000155.1:0-2010 GCA_964467845.1 uncultured Methanosarcinales archaeon
TTTTTTTTTTTACTCTCCAACTTCATCTTTAACTTCTTTTTTACCTTCTTCTAACTCCTTAACCTGTTGTTTGTCACGGTTTAACAACAAAGCTTGAAACTCACCAACATGAGTTTTTTCTTCCTTTGCTATATCCAACAATATTTTTTTTATGTTTCCATCCTGGGCCATTGCTGCCATTTGCTCATATAAGTTAATGGCGTCTAACTCTGCTATGATTCCTACTCTTAAAATTTCTCTGTCAATGTCTTCTTTTTTTACTTTTTCAAGGTCTATTGGTATGTTTGATAACATAGTTATTCACCCCCTAGGAAGTTAATATATCTCGAAGTTTTTATTACTTTTGTTTTTTTCATTTTTTTTTTTTTTTTTTTTTTTTTTTTTGTTTATTATTTTACTTGCTTAAACAAAGTAATATTGCTAAATCTTCATATGCTCTCAAAGAATGGGGTGAGTTTGCAGGCATAAAGATGAAAACCCCCGGTTTCATCTAAATTTTTTGGTTAAACAAGAAAAAAACACCTTTACCTTTTAATACCTGCAAACACCCATCCTTAGTTGAGGTATGAGTACCAATATCAGAGCCCTTTGCCAGACACATTAAAGTGTAATTGTAATTCTTAGATTTAGCTAAGACTTTGCTGAAAATGCCTCCTTCAGGAAATTGCATTATCTTGTTTAAATCTTCATAAAATCCTTTTTCTTGATTCATATTATCCTCCATAAAATTTTAAAAAAAAAAAAAAAAATAGCCCTGGGAAAAAGAGGCTCTAAACCCAAGGCCATTTATTATTTACTTAAACATTTTTTTTTTTTATTCAATTCTTTTACAAGATTATCAGCATTAATTCCATGGCTTAATGCAGCCTGCTCTAAAGTTTCCCATGTTGCTACATGACAGCCAATGCAGTGCATTCCATAGTCTAGCATTATTGGAACTAGATCTGGATGTTTTTTAACAACATCTCCAACAAGCATGTTTTTTGTTAACTTTTTTTTCATCAGGTTCACCTTTCTTTCTTATGTTTCTTATCTTGCACAATCAATTTATAAGTTCCCCAGAATATTAGCGAAAAAATAAAAACAGCTATAGCAAACCACAATGTTCCATAAAACCACATTCCTCCACTTCTCATATCATATCCCATCATACCATAATCTGCTATAACATAAGGGACTGTTAAAGCTGCTGCAAGTAAAAGACTTATTTTTTTCATAATCATTCACCTCATTCTTTATAGTTTAATTTTGAAAATATATAAATGTAATCACTTTAAAATATAAGAAAAATTACAAAAAATATTATAATTAAAAGGAAAAATTTATAAATATAAGGTTATTTCTTTATAATATATAATAAAATGGAGAAAAATACTTTTAAAAAATTGGAAGAATTCAAAAAAAAAATCCAATTCAATGAAAAACTTGGCCTGGATGACAGGGATAATACTATTTTATCATTAGTTCAGAAAAATCCTAGTATTTCTCAAGAGGAAATTTCAAAAAAAATAAAAATTTCACAGCCATCTGTTGGAGCTAGGATAAAAAAACTTCAACAAAAAGGAATTTTATCTAGTATAAATGGAGTAAATTTCAGAGTTGTTAACTTAAGTCTTGCTAAGGTTGATGTTAATGCAACTGACACTGCTGCTATTATTAATGAGTTTAAGGACTGCCCTTTTTTTATTAATGCTTTAATAACATCAGGAAGGCATAACTTATGTTTGTTGTTTACAGCTGTGGATCTTAAAAGATTAGAAGGCATAGTTAACTATCACCTAAGAGGCAATCCTAAAGTTAAAGATGTTGAACTTAATGTAGTAATATCAACTGCAAAGGATTTTATTTTACCGCTCAACATAGATTATGAGAATAAAAATCAGATTTGTTGTGAGCAGCATTGCAAGGACGATATTTGAGAAAATCAATATCAAAAATAAAAAAATTTAAATAATAAAAAAAAAAACAATATCAAAATTCAATAATAAAATATAATAAATAAAAACTAGG
>CAYXTQ010000156.1:0-1975 GCA_964467845.1 uncultured Methanosarcinales archaeon
TCCACTTTCTAGTAAAACAGGTTCTCTCATTTTTTATTATTCTCTCTTGCGAAAGCCAAAAAGTGCAATAGATATTTAAATTTTATGTTTTTATCACTTATAAGTACGAATTTTTTTTCATTATGTTTAAATATTTGATTAAAATTGGATTTCCCTATGAAAAAAGTAATAGCATTCGGAACTTTTGACAAGGTTCATCCTGGCCATATAAATTTCTTGGAACAAGCTAGAAAATATGGGGATTTAATAGTTGTTATAGCAAGAGACAAAAATGCAGAATTAGTGAAAGGACGTAAGCCTAAGTATTCTGAAGAAGAAAGAAAAAAAGGAGTGGAAAATTTGAAGTTAGCAAAGCAGGTTTTATTAGGTGCACTGGATGATAAGTATAAAGTTATAGAAGATGTTAAGCCAGATATTATAGCACTGGGCTATGACCAGAATTCATTTACAAAAAATTTAGAGGAAGAATTAAAAAAAAAGAACATTAAGGCAAAAATAGTAAGGTTAAAACCTTATAAAGAAGATAAGTATAAGAGTTCTAAATTGAATTCAAGGTAACCTCTTTTAATTTTTCAACAACAAAGTTAGCTATTTGTTTTAGATTAATAACATCTTCCTCATTGTACTCAACCAATAGATTAAGGTAATAGTCATCTCCGGTAGCTTTGTACATTTTCCATAATGTCAAAGCATCGCCTCCTCTAAAGTTTTCAATAATATTGTTTCTTTTTATTCCAATATTTTTTTCAATATTTTTTAATCCATCTTTTAAGCCAACTCTTTGGCAAGCTGTTTTTAAATCAAAATTAGGAATATTTGGCAGAATATTGTATCTTTTTTTTATAAAAGGTAAGTCAAAAGAAGAACCATTATAGGTTACAATTAACTTGTAATTTTGTAACTCTTTTTTCAAATAATCAAAATCTAAATTAATGTCTTTAACCATAATTTTAGTGTTAATTCCGTCAAATAAACCTATAACAGTTATGTCATTATTAAGGTTTAGACCATTAGTTTCAATATCAAGGTAAACAGCATCTTCTTTAAAGAAATCATATAGGCGCCATATTTCAGTAGAAGGCAACTTGTCAATAAAGTAACTTGAGTTAAAACTGTAAAGTTGTTTTCTTGCTTCTAAAATATGTCTGTCATAGTAAAGTTTTCTATGTTTTGACAGTCCTTTAACGCTTCTTGCTCTTAAAAAATCCTCCCATGTCTTAATCCCTTGTTTCCATATGTTTTGCTCTAGTTTTTTATTCACTCTTTCTAAGAATATAAAGCTGTTTTCAATCATAAACTAATGGAAGAAGTTAGTATTTAAATATCTCACGCATAGTTGGCCAGTGAGTATTGTTATTTTTTATTAAAGATTAAGCTTTTTGTTTAATGAATTTAATAAAATACAATTGATCCTTACATGAATCACATTTATTCAAATGATAGCTATAATGAATTTTTCCTTTTTCATCCATCATATTTCTTAAATATGAATCTATCATATAATTTTTTAGATAATCAATTTCTAATTCATGTTTGTTTGTTGTTCTATTTAATATCCAAGTTGCTAAGTGGACATATTTCTTCTCCAAGGGTTTATCTTTAGTAGCTCCAATTTGTTGGAGTAATTGAGCAGTAGTTTGGTATAAGAGATATTGATTTTTTACAGTTTTTTCTAATTCAGTTAATTCTTTTAGAGGATCATCTGATTTAATAATATGCCTTGCATGTTCATAATCCTTTGAAAAAATTATTTGTTGTAATTTATCTCTGATGCTCATAATCTACATATTAATTAATTACTATTTAAACCTTTTGATTTTATTACTACTGTTTAGTTATTATTAATTATAGAAATTATCCGAAACATTTTTAAATTTTTAAATAACTTTTAATATAAAATGGGAGATGTTGATGTAGATTTGGATGAAAGAGGCATTGAAGTAGAGCCAATCTTTCTTTGTTCTAAATGTAATAC
>CAYXTQ010000157.1:0-1954 GCA_964467845.1 uncultured Methanosarcinales archaeon
CTTATTTTCCTCAGATTTTCAACAATCTTTTTTACATTTTTGATTGCATAATCAATCTCTTTTTCAGTATTATACCTTGATAAACTAAACCTTATTGTTCCATGGGCAATTTCATGCTTCAAACCAATAGCCATTAAAACATGGCTTGGCTCCAGGCTTTGGCTGCTGCAAGCGCTTCCTGTTGATACTGCTATTCCTTTTGCATCCAATCTTAACAATATTGATTCGCCTTCAATGAAATGAAATGAGATATTAACATTATTGCATAATCTTTTTTCCATTGGGCCGTTAAGGTTTGTATCTTTTATTTCCATTAAACCTTTAATTAATTTATCCCTTAATTTTTTCATATGCTCAATATGTTTATCATTAGTAAGTTCTACTGCCTTTGCAAACCCAACTATTCCAGGAATATTTTCAGTTCCTGCCCTTAAATCAAACTCATGATGGCCCCCGGTATTCTGTTTTTTTAATTTTTTCTTTAATTCATTCCTAACAAACAGTGCTCCAACTCCTTTAGGACCGTGTATCTTATGGCTGCTCATAGAAATTAAATCAACATTTATTTTCCTTACATCTATTGGAACTTTGGTAAAACTCTGCACAGCATCTGTGTGGAAAATAACATTATTTTCCTTGCATAGTTTTCCTATTTCCTCTATTGGTTCTATAGTTCCAATTTCATTGTTAGCGTGCATTATTGTAACCAAAATAGTTTCTTTTGTAATATTTTTCTTTAATTGCTCTAAATCAATAAATCCTTCTTTACCAACATCTAGGTAAGTAACCTTAAAACCTTCTTTTTCTAATTGCTTGCAAGTTTCTAATACAGCAGGATGTTCTATTTTAGAGGTTATAATATGCCCTTTGCCAAAACTATATGCAACACCTTTTATTGCCAAATTATCAGATTCTGTTCCACATGATGTAAATATAATTTCTTCTGGCAGGGCGTTTATTTTTTTAGCAATTATTTCCCTGCTATTCTCTAAAGCATCTGCTGCATTTCTTCCAAATTTATGTAATGAAGATGCATTTCCATACACTTTAGTAAAATAAGGCTGTATAGCTTTAGCTACTTCTGGTGCTACTTTAGTAGTTGCAGCGTTATCTAAGTAAACTTTCATTTGTTAAAATTTGGCCTCCAAATTTTTACATTGAAAATATTAAATATTTTCATTGTTTTCTGCAAACCTCTCCACAATATTTATGAACATGTTTTTCAACCAAGTTTAATATTGGAATTATTGTATCCTTGTTTAACGAATACACTCTTTGCTTTCCTTTTCTCTCTACATCCAAAAAATGGCATTCCATTAACTTCCTTAGGTTATGGCTTACCTTGCTTTGTTCTTCTTTTATTGCATCACATATTTCAGTAACTGACTTTGAGCCAGAAATTAATGATTCTATAATCCTCATTCTAGTTTTGTTAGAAAAGGTATCAAAAAATAAATTATATGAATGACATTTCATATGAAAAATAAATCATATGTTATATATAAATCTTTTGGTTTTAAGAAATAGAATACAAAAAAATAAAAAAAAAAAACTTATCCGCAGCAACAACATCCTTTCTTTTTTGTTGCTTTTTTCTTTGCCATTATTAATCACTTCTTATCGTCTCTTCGTGGTTTTCTTTTTTGTTGCTTTTTTCTTTGCCATTATTAATCACCTCTAATACTATTTTTTTAAGTATTGCTTATTTAAATACTTTTTTATTTTTTTTTAATCAATATTAAATTAATCAATAGGTTCTATATCAATCTTCACAATTATTTGTGCACTTGTTACAGTTTTTATTATTTTTATTTTATTAAAATCATTGAATTTAAAATATTAAAAAAAATAATATTGTTCAACTTCGTACTTAAGACAAACTTTGTTTGCCTACTGTGTTTGTGCACCTTATTGTTTTTTTTTTATAGTTTATTATTGGATTTTGACATTGATT
>CAYXTQ010000158.1:0-1950 GCA_964467845.1 uncultured Methanosarcinales archaeon
TTATAAAAAAATTTTTTATTTTATCCATTTTTTTTCTCTCTCTCTTAATTTTCCATAAATGAAATATGAGATTATTAATAATATTGTTATTAAAGTAATCATAAATCCAATATAATATGATTTTGGTTTATACTCAAACATTATACTACTGTAATTATTATCTAAATAAACAGAAGTTATTACAGCATCAGCATTTAAAATATTTATTTTTTTTCCATCAGCTTTAGCAATCCATCCAGGATAAGAAGAATATGTTTCACTTAAAACTAAAAATTTATCTCTATATTTTCCATTTAACTTAATTTCTTTTTTATCAAATTTGTGCATTATTATATCTTTATCATTTATAGCATTTAATTCTCCATTAAATGAGCTCCACATTTTTTTTATATCTTCATCAGTTATACTATTTTTTCCCTCAACAACATTAGGCATTAATATTCCTCCTGAATCAACATACTGTTTTAAGATAAATCCAGAGTTCTGGTCAATAGAATCTTTAGTTAAAATTATTGCTTTTATTTTTTTAAATTCATTTATATCATAATCATTTATGCTTCCCTTGCCTTTTATAATAACTGTGTTTTTAGGATTAAAATTATTATCTAACATTAAAGCATAAATAGCCTGTTTCTTTGATTCTTCCTCCCCGATTACTAGGACAGCATTCTCTACAATATATGCCCTTGGCAAAAATAATTTATTTTCATACAAATAAGGCCCCCAAGCCCTTTTTAGCTCTGGAGTATCTGGATAACACACTTCACAATCTTCAAACCTTTCCACAAACTCAAATGCAGAAATATTTAACTCATTCATTGCTGTAACATACTTAACATTCAATATTCCCCAAAACTTTGCTGGCTGTTGATTGGCAATCCCCAGATAAACATTAAAATAAGGTGGATACCAAACAGTATCATAAGCATAAATATGCTCTAAATGCAAAGGTACATTATAAAAATCCTGGCCCCAGTCAATACCCCTGGTTTCCCAAGTTTGTATTCTAAAAATTCCTTCCTTTTTGCTTAAATTTTGTAAAATATAATTATGCTTTATAGCATCATATATATCTCCTTTTTTATAACTAGCAGGATTATAATTAAACACCCATAAATTAAGGAGTATTAATACCACAATTACTCCAAATATTGCATTTTTGTATTTTTTATACTTATCAAATAAGATTGAAACACCAAATCCAGCTAAAGCAGCACCTGCGAAGACATAAATGCATAATGCCCTCTCCAAATACCTAAATGATTGAAAAACAGGAATATATTTCCATAATAAATAGTACAATGAGGAACCTGTTGCTATCAGAATTGAAAGCACAACAGTTAAAATAAAAAAAAAGACGTATTTGTTCTTCCATTTTTTTATAACTGCAATTAAACTTAATAAAAAAGCAACTATTCCAATATGAAAACCATAACTTCCATATCTTTGAACTTTAGGCATTCCTTCATAAATCGGCTCAATTAAATAATTAAAAAATTGATTTGGCTTTATAGCCCTGCTTGCAGAGTCTTCATAAGACAAACCGCCCCTACTAGTCAAAGGAAGATAACTTTTTATTGGAATAATTCTCTCTGCTGTAAGTCCAAATAATACTAAAGAAAATATAACTCCAACTAAAATAGATTTGATTAGTCTGTTCTTAAAATTCCACCCTATCAATTGAACAATAAAAAATAAAAAAATCATTAAACCACTAAATAAAAACACCTTCAATCCCAAATCATTATGAACTTGTATTGCTAATATAATTCCAGTAATTATAGAATACTTAACCCAATCCTTACTTCTAAAAACTTTGATTAAAAATAACAAAACTAAAGGAATAAAAACATAGGCAGTTAATGTTGATAAAGCAGTTTCAGCTGTTTTTCTTATAACATAACCATTTAACATATACACCAGGGCAGAAATAAAAGCAACTTTTCTTTC
>CAYXTQ010000159.1:0-1837 GCA_964467845.1 uncultured Methanosarcinales archaeon
CCTAAAGAAGATGATAAAAAATACGCTTCAATAGAAAAAATAAAAATAAGTGAAGAAAGAATCAACAATCTGATATTAAACATATACAATAACATAAAAAAAAAAAAAGATATCAAAAAAGCAAGAACGCTTTATGCTGTTGGCTATAAACTATATACCAACCTGTCTTTAGAAGAAAAAAAAAAAATTTATCCTAAATTAAAAAAAATACATAACATATTAAATAAATATAAATAACACTTAAGCAAAGGTTTCTGTCTCAGATTCTTCCTCTTTTTTCCTATTTTTTTTTCTCTTTTTCTTCCCGCGCTTAATTAAATAATATATAAGAACCAGTAATAAGATTATAATTATGCTTATTAGGCTTATTAGTAGTTTACTGCTGGCTTTAGTTATTTTACTAAGCTTAAATTCTCTTGGTCCTGCAGTTAATAAATATTTGCAGCCCTCAATTGCTTGATCTAACAAATAATTAGCTTTACTATACTCATAATTATTTAATGCTGCTTGGGCTTGTATCAATAACTCATTTAACTCTAAGCATTCAGGATTTAGCATAAATAAATCTCTCACATACCTCACTCTTTCAGTAATATCCTCTAAAACATTCATTTGGATTATAGCAGTATCTTTTACATTCGGGCTTTTAACCCTTGCCTCTACCTTTATACTATAAGCACCAGTTACATTATGGGCAGTAATAATTAAATTTGTTTTTTCCACAGCCTTTGGATAAAGGGTTTTAAAGTTTCTTTTAGTAAACTCAAATGTAATCTGTGTTGTATTGGTTGATGCAAACATCTCTATATCTTCTAATGTTTTATTTCCCTCATTCTTTAATGTAATAGGAGCAATAATTGTACTATTTGGCCCTGTTGATAAAGGTCCCGGAACAACTAACTCTAAATATTTAGGCTCTGTAATATTTAACAACTTAGTCTGAGTTCTAACTATAGTACCTGCTCCACCACCACCGCCACCTCCGCTGCTAGTAGTTGTAGTTGTACTTGGTTCATCCACATTTGTAAATGTTATTGTTACCTCATTACTTGTAGCATTTACTTGTGAATCATTTGCTGTAAATAATAATGTTGCTGTACCATACCAATCACTTGCTGGTGTTAATGTCACATAATTAGTTCCATTAGCTATTGTAGCAGTTAAGCTGCTAGTACTACAACTAACAGTATAATTTAAAGCACTCTCATCAGGATCAGAGAAAAAGTTATCTAAATCAATCCAATTTACATAAACAGTATCCTCTGTTCCTGTAAAATTAGCAATAAGATATGATATACTAACCTCTTCTAAAACAGGCGTCTTATTTGTATTATTTGTTGAAAGGAATGCTCTATACTGCAAATACCTGTTATTTGTGGAATTTATACGCTCGCCAGAAGTTGTATAAATATTACTCCAGCTAGTCCATGCGCTATTATCAGCACTTGTTCTTGTTTGCATTGTAATATTTGTTTCATTTAATCTAGCTGACCAGCTAATATTATTAAAAGCAACATCGTTGCTATCAGCTTGTAAATCAATAACAGAAGATGTAAAATTACCAGAACTATAATAAGTTGAGGAAGTGTTTCTTACTAAAGTAAGATTTCCTGGTTGCCCTGTTGAATTAGTCCTTACATTTGTTCCTCCACTGAAATCTGATTGGTTGGTTTGTGTTTTTAATCCAAAAACAGGAGCCCTGTTTACATTAATGACAGTTACATTCCAGTAATGAGTGTCTGTTAAACTTCCATCAGAAACCACCACTGTAATATTATGATTACCAGCAGCATTAAATCCTGCTTCATAAGTCCAATTTCCATTAGAACTTTGATTT
>CAYXTQ010000160.1:0-1823 GCA_964467845.1 uncultured Methanosarcinales archaeon
GAAAAATAAATAAAAAACCATAACTAATAAGTGATTATTTTGTTAAATTTATTTTCTTCTTATTGTTTTTTTTTTTAAAAAATTTTTTATTGATTTATTTTTATTATTGAATTTCTTTCTATTGATTTTTCTTTATTGATCTAGCCTAAGGATTTAGTAGAATGTTTCGCGTGGTGCTTGAGCAACGAATAATAGATTACAAAGCTTCAGAAAATCGAAACATAGGAAAAGCTCTGATTTTCCGGGCTTCGAAAATTTGAAAAACAGAGGAAATCAAAGATTTCCGAGTTCCTGAAAAAAACGAAGTTTTTTCAGTAATTTCCGAAACATTTATATATAATAAGTATATTATAATATACTAAATGGAAAATTTAGAAAATTACTTAACTTTGGAGAATTTAAACAAAGCAAAGCCTTACCTAGTTCCGTATATATTCAGCCATAATTATTTTAATATATTAAAGGCAAAACTTAAGAATAAGAAATTATCAGAGAATGAAAGATACTATTACAATCATTTCATCAAAAAGAAACTTCAAGGAATGATAGAATTGTTTGATATAAGTTATGAAATAAAGGGAAAAGAATTCATAAGAGAAGACAGGCTTAAGAAAGCAATCAAGCTGTTAAAGAAATATTCCAGAAAGCATAAGAATATGAAAATGCTTATTACAGGCTCTTTTCTCTACAAAGAGAAATATAATGATATTGATATATTCGTAATATCAAAGTATAATAAAGAAGATTATAAAGACGGAAAAGTACATATTAACTTTCTTCCAGCTGATATTGAAAAAACGCTTTTCTTTAAATCAATATATAAAATAAGTGTTGCTAATTTCAAATCTACAAAAAGGGTAGAGGAAGAATTTAAAGTGGAGGATATTCTCCAATTATATGAGATTGTTATCGTGCTTATAATGCAAAAAAGTTATTATCTCCCTGAACTAAGGGATTTGATAACTAGAGCAGAATACATTTCAAATAAGGTAATACTTAATTCAATGCAATTAAAAACAATAACAGATAAGGTAATTAAAACAAAAAATCCAATAAAGATAATTAACAAATACATAATCATAAAGATTATAAACTCTTACACTATTTCAATATTAAAAAGAGTTTTAAAGCAATTCATAGAAAAAAACAGCACACCTGAGAAAGGCCAGAAGCTATATCCAAATTGGAAAATTTACAATCAAACTTACAAGGAGGCTTTAGAAGTTGTTACATGATGAAGCAAGGAGGATAATCAAAGAAATATTAGGTGATTGTATTACTTTTGAAGGCCATTTTAATATGGTTTTTGATGATCTAAAAGAGAGCAGACAGAAACAACTTATAGAATGGGTAAAAGAATGCAAAGAAAGAAAACACATTCCTTTAAGCTCTGATAAGATAAAAGATTTATTGGCTTTTATTCTAAGATTTAGAGATAGTAATTTTAGAGCAATACTTACTAAAAAGAAAAATGAGTATTTCATAGCTTTGTTTCTGGATAAACACAAATACTATGAAATGGAAAAGAAAAAATTAGGATTCTAACATTATTCAATAAATCTTTCGTTGTTAAATAATTTAACAAAGAGTTTTTTTTTTTTAATGATTATTTAATATTGATTATTACTTAAACTTCCCATCAAAAATCCAGCTTACATTTTTATTTACATTAACCCAATAACCATAGCCTGGCTTTATTTTTTTTAAAGTGTTTAATTGATCATTTTTATTTGTATTATAAGACCCCCATATACCATTTTCGTAAGTTAGAATATTTTCTATATCAGTAATTACATCTCCAAACACATAACTAACATTGCTCT
>CAYXTQ010000161.1:0-1815 GCA_964467845.1 uncultured Methanosarcinales archaeon
ATTATAAGAGCTATAAGACAAAAGTTTAGGATAAAAGAGATTCCGATATATTTTGCTGAACGTGGTGATAAAAAGAGCAGATTAATGAAAGGCCCATTTGATTTTGCTATTAAAGCGGGAGTTAATTTATTGAGGATTTATCGTGATTATGAGCCATTAAAGTTCTTTGGTTCTTTTGGTGCTTTATTTTTTATAATTGGTTTTTTAATTGGTTTATGGTTAGTATATTTATTCTTGAAAACTGGTGCTATTGGACATATGCCTTCTTTGATATTATCAATATTACTGATAATTATTGGAATGCAGATAATATTTTTTGGATTTTTGGCTGATATGAACAGAAAATGAGTAATATAAAAATATGTGTTGTGGGTTTAGGATATGTTGGACTGCCTTTAGCAGTAGAGTTTTCTAAATATTTCGAAACAGTAGGTTTTGATATAAACCAAAAAAGGATTGATGAATTAAAAAAAAAAAAAGATAGGACTAATGAGGTTAGCAAAGAAGAGTTAGAAAAAGCAAGGATTTTTTTTACAACTGATGCTTCTGAAATAAAGAAATGCAATTTTATTATAGTAGCGGTTCCTACTCCAATAGACAAAAACAAAAAACCGGATTTGAGTTATGTAAAAGATGCTTCTAAAATTGTTGGAGAGAATTTAACTAAAGACAGTATAGTGGTTTATGAGCCTACTGTTTATCCTGGGGTTACTGAGGAAATATGTGTTCCAATTTTAGAAAAATATTCTGGATTAAAGTATAAAAAAAAATTTAAGGTAGGATATAGCCCTGAGAGGATTAATCCTGGTGATAAAGAGCATACAGTTGATAAAATTGTTAAGATAATAAGTGCAACCGATGAAGAAAGTCTGAAGAAGATTGGAGAAGTATATTCCAAAATTGTGAAAGCTGGATTGTTTAAAGCTAAAAACATTAAAACAGCAGAAGCAGCAAAGGTTATTGAAAATGTACAACGGGATTTAAATATTGCTTTGGTTAATGAACTGGCATTAATTTTTGAAAAAATTGGGATTAACACTATAGATGTGATTAAGGCTGCTGCAACAAAATGGAATTTTCAAAGTTTTTATCCAGGATTAGTTGGAGGGCATTGCATTGGTATAGATCCTTATTATTTAACATATAAAGCAGAACAACTAGGTTATAAACCTAAAATAATTCTTGCTGGAAGGGAGATTAATGAATATATGGCAAAGCATGTTGCAAATTTAGTTATAAAAAATTTAAAAAGATTTAAAAAAAAAATAGAAGACTCTAAAGTTTTAATTCTTGGATTGACTTTTAAGGAGAATGTTCCTGATTCAAGGAATAGCAAGGCTTTAGATTTGATAAATTATTTGAAGGAAAAGGGAATAGAGGTTATTGCTTTTGAGCCTTTGTTGTCAAAAGAGGAAATTAAAGAGAAGTTTGGTGTTGAGAATAAAAAAATAAAGGAAATAGATAAAGTTGATGCTGTGGTTTTAGTAAATAAGCATAAGAAGTTTAAGGATATTTCTTTGGAAGCATTAAAGGAGAAGATGGATAAGCCAATATTAATAGATATAAAATCTTTTTTTGATAAAGAGGAAGCTGAAAAGTTGGGGTTTAGTTATGTTTCTTTATAGATTTTTTAAAATTATTTTAAGTTTAATAAAAAAAAAAAAACCAAATACCAAAAATAAATAAAAAAATAAATTAAAAAAAAAAAAAAACAAACTGGAATGAGTGTACAAATAGTCGTGAAGATTTTTATAACACAAATAATGATTAATTAAACGTCAGAAATTTTTTAAATTTCTGATCGTGCTCAAAAAC
>CAYXTQ010000162.1:0-1813 GCA_964467845.1 uncultured Methanosarcinales archaeon
GTTTGAGTTCCTCTTGAGTATAATACCTCTTTTATATCTTCAATACTACCTTTAACAACATCCGATGAAATTAAGGAAAAATCAATATGATATTTTTGAGAAATAAAATTGTCAGATTATAAGACTTTTTCTAAATCCTTAATATTGTATTTAATACTATCATCTTGATAAGTTTCTATTTTTACTTCATTAACTTTAATAGGCAATGCAACAGTGTAATTATGCTCACTAATAACAGTATTATAAATAGAATCGGTAATCTTAATTTGTTTGGATAATTTTTCTATATTTTTTATTATTGGTAATATTTCTTGCAAAGACAAGTTTTTATAATTTATACTAACCTTACTATCATTAACATAGTTAGTAAGAATTTGTTCAGATAAGTTTCCTAAATTAAAGTTAATTGGTAAATGGTCTTGTTTTATTTGGTTCTCATAATTTAATTTAAAATTATTATTAATATTATTACTATAAATTATTTTAGGTAATTCTTTGACAATAACTTCTACTTTATACTGTGGCAAAGTTTTTGGTTCTATCTTTATTTGGCTTCTAGGAATAACTTTATTATCTATTTTAGTAGAATAGTTTTCTTTTACAATTGGGATTAAATTATTTACTGTTTTTTTTTTTACAAGAGTAATACAGTTAGTTATAATATTTTTTATTGGTTTAATTTCAGTGTAATTTTTTAAGTCTACCACTTTAGAAGCAGTAGAAACCGTCTTTGGTTTATAATCTATTTTATCTTGATAATTATTAATAACTATAGTCTCTATTTTAAAGTCTTTTTTAATATCTTCAATTTTCCTATCAAAAACATGATTCTCAGCAAATAATTTAACAGAATATCCTGCTTTATTAAAAGTAAATGATACTTCTTTTTTTTTTAAGGTGTTATCATATTTAACTGAATTTAAATAAAAAGGTTGTAAATCTGTAAAACTTAAGTTGATATATTTTGCTTTTCTTAATTCATTATATTGCACAATACCTTGTTCAAAAGGAGCATAATGTTTAGTTATATAATCCTTATTGTAATTAAATGTTTTTGAATAACTGTCATTATCTAAAATAGTATTATATTGTGAATATATCAAACCAGGTGATTTAAATAAATAAACCTGTTTTGTTGATGATAAAAATGTTTGATAAGGCATATTATGTGTTATAAGTTTATTTGTTGAATTTGGATTAGAGGATATTATTGATATGTAATTTAAACCTACATCATTAGAACTTGTAGATGGTACACCTTCATCATAATATTTTGATAATATTTTTTTTTCTAAAAACCCAGAATCAGCATCATGTGCTATTAATATTTTCTCTAAATTTATTTTACTCGTATTTGCACCATACCATGTCCACTGTACTACATCTTTAGCTATACTTTCTGTTAATGGCTTTCTAAATCCTTGACCACCATCAGAAAATGCAAAGTTATTTTTTTGGTTGTCCAATGCAGTAGACCCAAATAAGAAGAAAGATTTATGATTTGGTTTTATTAATGAATCTTGATTAATAGCTATAGCACTTATCATTTTCCCCACTGTTGGATATAATATCCAACAGTAAACTATATAAATTATATAAACTTTACGGTTTTACTATGGTAGGCAACATTCCTAATTACACAAATATGGACATTTTAAGATGTTTTTTGGAAATAAAGGAGAATATATCCAGAAAAGAGTTAGTTAAAACACTCGGACTTGGAGAAGGCACTGTAAGGACAATCCTGGATATACTAAAAAAAAAAAGAATAATAATCTCAACAAGGCAGGGCCATAGCCTTACCAATAAAGGC
>CAYXTQ010000163.1:0-1810 GCA_964467845.1 uncultured Methanosarcinales archaeon
CTCCCGCAATTAAAGTTTTAACTAAAACAGCAGTTTCTTTTGTAACATGCAATGCAATTCCTATCATTATTCCTTTCAAAGGCTTTTCTTTTTCAAACCTCTTCTTGACTTTCATCAATGCACCCATCTGCATCTCAGCCCATTCAATATTTTTCCTTCCTTGCTCAGCTAATTTTAAATCCTTAACTTCAAAGTTTTTTCCAACATCCATTTTTATTCACCTTTATTTTTTTTATATATATATCAATATTTTGTTTATCATTATTTTTTATATTAATCTTCACAATTAATTGTGCACTCGTTCCAGTTTTATTTTTTTATTATTTTTAATTCATTGATTATTAAAATTAAAAAAAAAATAATTGTGCAATTCCATAGTATAGACAAACTTAGTTTGCCTTATTGGGTTTGTGAACATTAATGATTTTTATTTATTGAATTCAGTAATGATATAAAATAGGGGGAATACCTAATGCATTATCCTAATACATTTGTCTATGTTCCCCACCCCCTTGTGTTTTCTATTTCTAATTCTTTTAAACTATCCACTATTAAATCAGCATTCTTCAATTTTTGTTTTGAAAAAGTTGTCGCAACTCCTATACAAAACATACCAGCATTTTTTGCTGCTTTTACCCCATTAATAGCATCCTCTATTACAACACAATCTTTTGGCATTACCTTTAATTTCTTAGCAGCTTTAAGAAATATCTCTGGATTAGGCTTACCTTTTTTTACCTGTTCACCATGAATAACCACATCAAATATTTTTTTTGCTTTTATTTTTTTCAAAATAAACCCCACATTAAGCCTTGAACCAGAAGATGCTAAAGCCAGTTTTATTTTTTTTTTTTTAAATTTTTTCAATAACTCTATAACCCCTGGTAATGCTTTTAAATTTTTTAAAAAACTTCTGTAAATTTTATCTTTTAATAAAGTATATTTTTTAGCATTCTCATTTATTTTATATTTCTTAAATAAATATTTTATATTTTCCAAAGCAGTAACTCCCTTAAATTGTATTATTTCTTTTTCAGTTAAATTAACACCAAATTTTTTTGCAACTGTCTTGTAAGCCATTTCATGATACCTCTCAGTATCAACCAATACACCATCCATGTCAAATATAACTGCTTTTATCATTCTTGATAGTGTAATTCAGGACTATTTATATATTTTTTCATAAAAAAACTATAAAATGTCCAAAAAAAGTAACTAAATTATGGACAAAAAACAAAATATTTAAATATAAGTTGGACAATTTAATCATTAACGCCAACATGAAAAAAGGCTCCCTGAGACACCCCCAACTTTTAACAGTAGACTAAGTTGGCATAATACTTCTAGTAAGATCAGGGAGTCTTTTTTTTTTTTTTTTATAATAATAAAACAGATAAAATAATAATAAAATGATTTTAGATGAAAAAGATCACAAGATAATTGCAGTTTTAAGAGAAAATTCTAGAATAAGCATTAGGGATTTAGCTAAAAAAATAAACTTAAGACCAAGCACAGTTCATCAAAGAATCAAGATTTTAAAAAAAGAAAACGTTATAGAAAAATTTACTTTAAAGTTAAACAACAAAGCCATAGGAGAAAACTTTATTGCTTTTGTTCTTGTCAATACAAAAAAAGATTTAGATGAAAGAATCTTAACTAATAACCATGTTAAAGAAGTTTTTGGCATTACCGGACAATATGATATAATAATGAAGTTAAAATTTAAGGATGTTGAGGAATTTAATGATTTTATTATAAATTTCAGGAAAGAATTAAGCATAAAGGAAACATTAACAATGGTTGTTACTGC
>CAYXTQ010000164.1:0-1776 GCA_964467845.1 uncultured Methanosarcinales archaeon
TTGTCACAAAAAATACACCTTCCAAGGCAGCCTCTAGAAGTAATTAAAGAAGTTGAAGGATATCTTCCAGTATAATGTGGCGCAGGTTTATAGTACTTTGTTAAATTAGGCAATAAATCCCAAGCAGGAAATGGTAATGTATCTAAATCTTTTATAAATTCCCTCCTAGGATTAATCACAACGTTAGGATTTTTATAAGCAATGCCTTCAATTTTTTTTAAGTTTTTAGGATTTTTTAATAAATCTACTAATGTCTCTTCACCTTCTCCTATTATACCTATATCAATATCAGGAAACTCCTCCATCGTTTTTTCAGGATCAGCTGTTATATGTGGGCCACCGACTAAAATCTTTATATCTTTGTTTAATTCTTTTACTATTTTTGCTAATTTTCCTGCTGATTTTATTGCTGATGTAGTTGCCGTAATACCAATGTAGTTAGGTTTTGATTTTCTTAGTATATCTACAACCCCTCTATGGTTCATATTTAAGACAGCAGCATCTATTATTTTTACATCATGCCCATCTTTTCTTGCAACAGCAGCTAAATAACACAGCCCAAGATTTGGAACTACATTAGCAGCTTTAGCTACATCACCATATCTATCTTCAAGTGATATTGGAGGATTAATAAAAACTATCTTTACCATTTTAATCAGTAAACCTATATTTTATCAAAGTCCAGATAGCTATTAGTCCATCTTTAATTTTTATTTTTTTCCCCTCTTCCACAGACCGTGGATTATAGGAAATTGGAATTTGATAAATTTTTATTTTTTTTTTTTTTAAAATTTTTGCTGTAATTTCTGGTTCAAAATCAAAACCATTAGCATTAATATTAATTTTTTTTAAAATTTTAGATCTAAATAACTTATAACATGTTTCCATATCTTTCATTTTTTTATTGTATAATAATGTCGTTAATAAAGTTAAAAATTTATTACCGAGATAAAACCTGTAATAAGATTTTTTATTAGATGACCTAACCCCATAAACAACATCACTTTTTTTTTTTTTTAAACAATTTATTAACTTTTTGTAATCTTGAGGATCATACTCAAGATCAGCATCTTGTATTATAACTAAATCACCAGTTACATGAGGCAGTGCTGTTTTAATTGCAGCACCTTTTCCAAAATTTTTTTTATGGAAAAATATTTTGATATTAGTTTCATTAATCTCTTTTAAAACATCTCTTGTACCATCTGTTGAAAAATCATCTACTATTATTATTTCTTTTTCAATTTTTTTTAATTTTACATTTTTAACTTTATCTAGAATTTTTAATATGGTATTTTTTTCATTATAAACTGGCATTATGATTGAAAGTTTCATTTTAATTTGTAGATCTTAGTTTTTGTTTGGTTATTTTCATATACCAATAAAAATTTTTCTATATCACTCAGGAATTCATTCGGATAAGGAGATTTTTTGCCTTCAAAAGCACTTGACACACTAAAATCTTGATTAACCCACACATATGAAACATTATATTTATCCAAGTCATTAATTGATTTAATATTATAACCTTGATAATAGGTTATTGCATATCTGTTAAAGTTGTAAGCAAAACAATTATCATGTGTAACAAGTAAAATGGAATTTTTTGGTATATTATCCCTCACCCATTTAAAATCATTATCGTAGAAGCCCCACATATTTCTTACAATAAGTGCTTTTGCAAACTCTATACAAACAAACCCAATTGTGACCACAATTACCAGAACTATAAATATTTTTTTTAATCTTTTTTTTTTTTTTAATAATCTATCAAAA
>CAYXTQ010000165.1:0-1751 GCA_964467845.1 uncultured Methanosarcinales archaeon
GATTAGAATTCAATAACAAAATAATCATTAAAAAATACTTTAAAAAAAAAAAAATAAAAAAATTAATATCAGGTTCAAATAAAAATTAAAAATAAAATAGTAAACTTTATATATGTGATTAAAATAATCAAGGTTTTTTGAGGGGTGTTTATTTATGGTTGAAGCATCAAGACCTTTAGACGCATTAAATAAAGCAAGAGACAAGAGAGTAATTGTAGAACTAAAAAATGGAAAACAGATTATTGGTGTATTAAAAGCATTTGACATACACATAAACGTTGTTCTAGAGCAGGCAGAAGAAAGAGAAAACGGTGAACTAAAAAGAAAAATAGGCTCGGTATTTATAAGAGGAGATACAATAATTGTTATATCGCCTGAATAAAGACTTTAAAAATGACAAAAGGAACTCCTTCTATGGGTAAGAAGTCTGGTAAAAAGACCCATATCTACTGTAGAAGATGCGGTAAGAGAACATATCATAAAAGAAAAAAAATCTGCAGCAGCTGTGGTTATGGAAAATCAAAAAGATTAAGAAGTTATAATTGGCAAAAGAAATAAAAAGTAATTAATAATTCTAACATTTTAGACATCAATAAAAAAAAAAATCCAATATTAAAACACCATTATAAAAAAAAAAACAATAGGTGCACAAACAGTATAAGGCAAACACAGTTTGTCTTAATGATAAGATAACACCAATATTTTTTTTTTTTAATTTTCAATAATCAATGAATTCAAAATAAAATAAAAATAATAAAAAACTGGAATAAGTGCACAAATAATTGTGAATGCTTTTGTTCAGTTAATGGTTGATTAATATTGATTAAAAAATAAAAAGCTTTTTATAATCAATAAAAGTTCATATCCTAAATCCTCCTTAATGCGGGGGTGCCGGAGTGGCCAAAGCTATTGCGGCCTAACGGGACAGGCTTAGGCAGGTCGCAGGTCTGATGAGTCAATTTGACTATGACTTGAAGATACCTGTTGGCTTAGACAAGAGCGAAGCTGCTTTTGCCACTGCGCTTTTGGAGCAGTGCCTGCAAGGGTTCGAAGCAATAGGTTATTAAATATAACTTATTGAGAAATTCCCTTCCCCCGCATTTATACTATAATCTAATCCATACTATTTTAAAGTAATGATACCCTAAAAAAGCCCTTTTCCCAAGAATTAGACTGAATTAGAGTATATACCCTCCTCTATCTACCATTAATTTGCGAAAGATTTATAAAGTATGTATAGTATAAGATTTCCTATAGACAGTTATAACCATAGAAAAGAGGTGAGACTAACAATATATATGTTGTATGATATATAAATACCATAACTTTTAAATATTAAGACAATTTTTATCAAAAAAAAAAAGAGGGATATAGGCTATATCTCTGAATTATTTTTTGTTTTTGTGGAAATTCCACAAAAGTAAAGATAGCACAAAAAACACGGAGGTGTTTAGATAAATGAAACTGAAAAAAGCAATTAAGAAAATAATTGCTTTGGGTGCAGGAGCAACTATGCTTGGTGCAACATTAGCTGGCGCAATGGCAGCAGACCTAAGCACATACCCAACTCCATTTGTAAAGGACGGGGTATTTAACGCACTAATCGTAGTTGGAGAAAGTGCAGCCACACAAGATGTTCTAGGAGCAATAGACATTGCAACTAGTCTACAATATGCATCCAAAACAACAACACAAGTAGCAACAGGAACAGGAACAACAATCAGCCAGAGCGGTGACACAAAGAAGATTGA
>CAYXTQ010000166.1:0-1724 GCA_964467845.1 uncultured Methanosarcinales archaeon
AACCATTATAATCGTCCCAAGCAAACTCTGCTTGAAGTTTTTTTCTTTGAAAAATACATAACCAAGGATTACACTAAATATAGCAGAAGTCCTTTTAATAGATATAACATAAGGCACCAAGGTCAGTTTAATTGCTATCATTTGTGTAATTATCATCAAAGCATATAAAAATCCAATAATAAAAAATCCTTTTAAATTCATTTTTATTTTTTTTTTTTTATTTTCTGATTTTATTAAAAAAATTGGCAAAAGTGTTAAAGATAAAAATATGTTGAATGTAAAAACATAAAATATAGGGTTAGAATACAAAACCGCAATTTTATCAATATTTGAGGTAATTGCATATATTAATGCTACTATTAACATTAAAAAAGATCCTTTTTCTGTAAATATTGCTTTGAATGGAGCTAAAAAACCCTTATGCAGTGTTTGTATATTAAGGACATAAGCGCCAAAAACAATTAAGATAATGCCAATAGTGCCAAAAATATTTGGAAATTCTCCTAACATTATCGGGCTTGTTAGCAACAAAAAAATAGGGGTAAAGTTCAGAAAAGGAACTGTCAGTGATAATGGGCTTATTTTGATTGATTTTGTATACAGTATAGTTGCTATTGTATTAAGGATAAGTCCGAATATTAAAGCAAACCAAAAAATTTTATCTATTTTTGGAATTTTTGTAAAAAATAATGCTAATATTAAAAAAGGCAAGGAAAAAAAAATAGTTGCCCATGCTACAATATACTCATCTATTTTTTGCAACAGTTTTTTACTTACAGCACTTCTTGCTGCAAATGATAAAGCACATATTATTGCCAATATAAACCACATCATTTTAGTTTAGTTAATTTTTATTAGTTTTTATAGTTTACTAAAATAAAAATCCTCGGCTAAAACCGAGGTATTTCTTTTTATGAAATAAAAAAGTTTATAAATCTGTAAATTTCAGTTTTTGATATGGTAAAAAAAAAAAATAAATTACTAGACTTATTAAAGGAGGAAGAGCAATTATTAAAGCATGAGCAGATAGAGACAAGACACATTTACAAAAAGCTGTTAGACATAGAGGAGTTGTTAAAGAAAAAGTCATTAAGAAAGTTTAATGACGTTATTGAATGGAGACAGAATATATGGGAACATTGTAGATACAAAAAAGAAAAAGTTACTGAAAAGGAAATAATTTTTGTATGCAAAAAGACAAGAAAGCTTTGTCATTTTGTTGATTGTCCAGAGAACGCAGTATAAACTAGTAAAAGTGCTATGAAAAAATTAACAATATTCCTTGTAATTCTGTTAATCAGCAATTTGCCTATTTTAATTTATCTGGCTAATTTTAAGTTAATGATTTATAATTATAATTTTTACCAGAAAGAGTTTAAAAAAAATAAGGTATATGATGAAGTAAGTAATGCTGACAGTGTTTTAAACAATATTTTTTTATTTTTTAAAGATAAATCCGATCTTGATGATATTTTTAATGAAAATGAAAAATCTCATTTACAAGATGTTAAGAATCTAGTTATTGGCGTTAATTATTTTTTTTATATATTGCTGTTAATTGAAATAGTATTATTTTTTTTTTTATTTTTAACTTACAGAAAGAATATAGCTATATTCTTTGAAATAATTGGCTTTATTTTTATGATTATTGGATTAAGCATAGTAATTTTTTCCATATTATTGTATATTTTCTCAGGAAGTTTCTCTGATATGTTTGTTAAATT
>CAYXTQ010000167.1:0-1721 GCA_964467845.1 uncultured Methanosarcinales archaeon
AAAATGGTATTTTCGATACCTTTATAAATCAAGGCTTATTTCTTTGCCCAGAGGTTTATTAGGTTTAGAGGTTCTGAAGTTAGTTATTAAAGGTAAATAAAAAAATATTCAATAGGAAAAAAATAAAAAAAAAAAATAATCATTAAGAATAAATCAATAATTAAAAAAAAAAAAATGCTTTATCCGCTCGCCATTTAGCTATGTAATTGTACAGAAGGCGAGCAGATATTACATTCGCGCTTAAAATTTTTATTAATATTGATTAAATTTTATATTGAATTCAAAAAAAAAAAAAATGGCAAACGTATATGATGTTCCTGCAGGTGAATTAATAGTAAAGGTAGCTGAAAAACTAAAGCATATTCCGGAAATAAAGCCACCTGAATGGGCTGCTTTTGTAAAGACAGGAAGGCATAAACAAAGGCATCCAATAAGAGAGGACTGGTGGTATATAAGGGCTGCTTCTGTTTTAAGGGCAATATACAGATTTGGGCCAATTGGAGTTTCAAAATTAAGAAGGAAGTATGGCGGCAAAAAGAACAGAGGAATGAAGCCAGAGAGATTCTATAAAGGCTCTGGTTCAATAATAAGGAAGATTTTACAACAATTAGAAAAATCAGGATTAGTGGAAAAAGCAGAAAAAGATTTGCATAAAGGCAGGATTTTAACACCTAAGGGAAAATCATTTTTAGACAAAACTGCAAGTGAATTATTAAAAAGCACATTAAAACAAGAGAAAAAAGAAAAAATAGAAGAAAAAAAAGAAGAAAAACCAAAAGAAGTTCCTAAAGAGCAGAAAAAGGAAAAACAAAAAGAGAAACCAAAAGAAGAAAAACAAAATAAAAAAAAGGAATCAATAAAAACAAAAATCAATATCAAAATTCAATAAAAAAAAAAAAAAATGGATGAGATTGAGAGGATAAAACTAAAAAAATTAAAAGAATTACAAGCAAGACAACAAGAACAACTTCAAAACCAATTACAGGAAGAATTACAATTGCAACAACAAATCCAACAATTAGAGGAGATAGTTAAGCAGTTTTTAACCAAGGAAGCATTGCAAAGATACGGAAACTTGAAAACAGCTCATCCGGAAAAAAGCCTACAAATTTTGGTAATATTAAGCCAATTAATCCAGCAGGGAAGAATAAAAAAAAAAATTGATGATAATATATTGAAAGAAGTATTAAAACAAATAACACCTGAAAAAAAAGAGTTTAAGATAAAAAGAAAATAAACATCAATATAAAAAAAAAAAATGTCGCGATACAAGCATCCTTCAAAAAAAAAAAGATTAGCAAAGAAACATAAACAAACCAGGTGGGCTCCTTTTTGGACAGTTCCAAAGATATACGGAAAAGGAAGAAGGGTTCATCCAGGAAGACATACTGCTATAAAGAGAAGCTGGAGAAGGACAAAGACTAAGGCTTAATTAAAATGGCAAAAAAAAAAGAAGAAACAAAAATAATATTGGAAAGAACTTATAATGTTCCGCTTAGAAAGGAATGGCTAAAAGCACCTAAATATAAAAGGGCAAAAAAGGCAGTTACTGCTTTAAAACAATTCTTACTAAAACATATGAAAGGAACTGAAGTTAAAATAGGTAAATATGTTAACTTGGAAATTTGGAAGCATGGAATTAAAAACCCCCCGCATCATGTAAAAGTTATTACTACTAAAGATGATAAAGGAGTAGTTAAGGCAGAGCTTGTTGGAGCTCC
>CAYXTQ010000168.1:0-1680 GCA_964467845.1 uncultured Methanosarcinales archaeon
AAATACCGTGGTGTAAAGAAGGTTTCTGGGTAAAACACAAAGAAGGAAGATTGGATATAGGCAACACTAAAGAGCATTTTTTAGGATATATTTATGTCCAGGATGCTGCTTCTATGATTCCTCCTATTGTACTAGACCCAAAACCAAATGATATTGTTCTTGATATGTGTGCAAGCCCTGGCTCAAAAACAACACAAATAGCAGCTTTAATGCAGAATAAAGGAATATTAGTTGCAAATGACTACAAGGCAATAAGAATTCCTCCATTATCTATTAACTTGCAAAGAGCAGGTTCTACTAACACAATAATTACTCTAATGGAAGGTAGATTTTTTAAAAATATTTTTTTTGACAAAATACTTGTAGATGCTCCTTGTTCAGGAACAGGAACTGTAAGGAAATCTTTAAAAACATTAAAAATATGGAATCCAAATATGATTAAGAGATTAGCTGCAACGCAAAAACAATTAATTGAAACCGCATTCAATATACTAAAAAAAAGCGGTGTTTTAGTTTACTCAACATGTTCATTAGAACCAGAGGAAAATGAATCTGTTATTGACTTTTTATTAGATAAATATAATACTGCTAAAATAGAAAAAATAGATTTAAATATTAAAACCTCTAATCCAATATTAGAGTTTGAAGATAAAAGATACAATAAAGAAATAAAAAACTGCCTTAGAATATGGCCTCAGGACAATGATACAGAAGGTTTCTTTGTCGCCAAAATAAATAAAATATAAATAAGCGACAAAGAAACGCAGGAACGAAGTGACGAAGTTTTTTTCGTTTCCAAGATTGTGAAAAGAGTGGATTAAATAAAAATCTTCAAGGAAACGAAAAAAGCTTTGAGGTTTTTTGTCGCCAAAATAAAAAAAGTATAAAAAAAAAAAAAAATGTTAAAAAAAATACAACTTTACATTGTTCCGTTTTTAAGTTTATTAATAGTATTCGGCTTTCTTTTTTTTACTAAACCAACTCCAACTGGAATGGCAATTTTAGACATAAACTCTAGTCCAGATAGGTCTATAACAGCAAAAGTAACTTTAAAACTAAGCAGCAATGAACTTATTCCAGAAGATTCTTTAGTAGTTGTTATGTTAGATGACAGAGAAGCCTCTATGCCTATTAAAGAATTTATTAATATTAGCAACCAACCATATAACTACACAAAAGGCACTTTGCCTATAGCTAATTATGAAGGTTATGGTTATATAGGAGATTATACTTACAGCATAGATATCTCAAAATTTAAACTTGACACAAAGGTCCTTACAGGTGATCATACTTTTACAACAAGAATTGTTTATAAGGATAAGATATTATATGAAAAAAAAAATAGATTTACTGTAGAAAATGCATGAAATAAATATTGTAAAGCAGATAATAGAAACAGCAAAAAAAAAAAGTGATAATGTTAAATCTATACTTGTAGAAGTTGGGGAACTAGCTCATTGTTCAGCAGAAGAAATAGAATCTGCTTTAAAGAAAATGGTTGATTGGCAGGTTATTGTAGCCACAAAAAGAGCAATAGTAAAATGTAAATGTGGTTATGAAGGAAATCCAAAGATAATTGAAAAAAGGCATGGCCTTACCCTATTTGTCTGCCCTCAATGTAGTGAGTTGCCAAAGGTTTATCAAGGTAAAGATATTGTATTAAAAGAGGTTACTGTAGAA
>CAYXTQ010000169.1:0-1675 GCA_964467845.1 uncultured Methanosarcinales archaeon
AAATAATTATTGTTTAATGCCTAAATATCCTAAACCCAGTAAAAACCATTGCCATATTGTGCTCATTAACAGCATCTATAACCTCTTTATCTCTAATACTTCCACCTGGCTGGATAACTGCTGTAACGCCTGCATCTGCAGCTACATCTATGCCATCTCTAAATGGAAAAAAAGCATCAGACGCCATTACAGAGCCATGCGCTCTTTCCTCTGCTTTAAATCTGGCTATTCTAACAGCATCCACTCTTGACATCTGGCCAACACCAATTCCAACTGCAATTTTATCTTTAGCAAAAACAATAGAATTAGATTTAACATGAATATTAACCTTCCAAGCAAAAATCATATCTTCTATTTCCTTTTTAGTTGGTTTTCTCTTTGAAACAACTTTTAATTTTTTTACATCCACCTGTGGATACTCTTTGGTTTGTATTAGCATTCCTTCTGTAACCTTTTTCATGCAATAGCCATGGATTTCTTTTTTTATAGGGCCTGATTCTAAAATCCTTATTTTTTTTTTTTCCTTTAGCAATGCCAAGGCATCATTATCAAAAGAGGGAGCAATTAAGCATTCTACAAATAAAGGCCTTATTAGTTTTGCAGTTTCTAAGTTACATTTCCTGTTTAATGCAATAATGCCACCATAAGCTGCTGTGGTATCTGCTTCATGAGCTGCCTTAAAAGCATCCTCTATTTTTGACCTTGATGCAACTCCGCAAGGATTTGTGTGCTTTACAATAGTTGCAGTAGGCTCATCAAAATCCTTTATTAATTTAAATGCAGCATCAATATCCATTATATTATTAAAAGATAATTCTTCACCATGTAATTGTCTTGAGTTTGTAACACAAGTTTCAGTAACCATTCCACATGAATAAAAAGCAGCTTTTTGAAATGGGTTTTCTCCATAACGCAAATCCCTAACCTTCTTCATAGCTAGATTAAGCATTTCTGGAAACAAGTAGCCAGGCAGCTTATCAAGAAAATAATTCTGAAATAATGCGTCATGCCTTCCAGTTGTTTCAAAAACCTTTGCAGCTAAAAACAGTCTTTTTTCAAAAGATAAGTCTCCTTTCTTTAATTCCTCAAGAACCATATTGTAATCTTTAGGATCAACAACAACTATAACATCCTTCATGTTCTTTGCTGCTGCTCTCAGCATAGTTGGTCCTCCTATGTCTGTATTTTCTAAAACTTCATCTAACTTCACATCAGGATTATGAATAACACTTTCTAAAGGATAAAGATTACAAACAACAATATCAATTGGCTCAATATTTAATTTCTTTAACTGCTCCATATGTTTTTTATTAGACCTTATTGCTAGTATTCCTGCATGAATTTTTGGATGCAAAGTTTTAACTCTGTTGTCTAAAATCTCTGGAAATCCAGTATATTCCTCAACCGTTATTACTGGAATTTTATTTTTCTTTAATAACTCAGCAGTTTTTCCAGTAGATATTATTTGAATTCCTAACTTACTTAATCCTTTAGCAAACTCTACAATACCATCTTTATTGTATACAGAGATTAATGCTTTTTTTTGTTTTGTCATTTTTTTTTTTTTTTTTAAAACCATTATTTAACAAACCATTAGGTATTGTACAACAATCACAATTATTTGTTCACTTGTTCCAGTTTTGTTTTTTATTATTTATTTATAAAAATATTAAAT
>CAYXTQ010000170.1:0-1654 GCA_964467845.1 uncultured Methanosarcinales archaeon
AGCAAAAGCCGCGAATCATCATTCATCCGCAAACCGGAAAAAAGATCAAGCGGCCGGCTAAAAAAATTGTTTTATTTGAAACGAGCTCTAATTTAGATAAAAAATTAAATTCAAAGATTAAATTTTAATAATAGCAGCTTGGTCACAAATATTTATCTTGCTTTTTAAAAATTTTTATTATAAAATCATATCCATATAAAAATCAAAATAACTCATGTGTGAAGAACATGAGTTATCTTATGGTTTAGGCTAACACAAAAACATAAAGACCCACAACGGTATTATTTTTTATAATAGCCCTTGTTTATTCATTTTTAAGTTATTCTACACGAATAAACAAAAATTGTCAAGGGAAAAAGTGTTAGCCCTCAAAAAAATGTTTGGGGGAATTTACAGTGAACAATTCAAACGATTCTAAACTTAATTCTTTTTTTACGGTTCCTAACATCGAAAAAATTTTTGATCTTTCACCTTCTGAGATAAAAGTTTTTTTAGCACTAAGAAAACTTACCTATAACAACAAAAATTATTTGCTTTTATCAGGAATGGTTAAAGACAATCTTTTAAATCTTTTATCTAAAACTTATAAGACCTTCAAATCAATTCAAAGAGTAATAAAAAAACTTGTTCAACTTAATATTATAGAAATCCTTAAAGACGATAGGTATTCTAAAATAACATTTATTGAAAACTCGACGGTACTACATCGGCGCTCTGACAACGCGACTAAAAGCGTCACTGTGGCACCCCCTATATATATCTCTAAAGAGGTTTCTAAAAAAATAACTAAAGAACTTAAAGAAGATTGTAATCGTCCTAAAGATATATCTAAAAATTCATTCATTCTAATTAACTCAATTACTCAACCAGAAAAACAACCGGATAATAGAATGAATGAATCACCTTTTGTTAAACCTATTAAACCGATCATAGACCAAAAATATATAAAAACTCTTGAGCAACTACCTGAATTCAAAAAATATAAAACCGATGAGCAAACGAGCATACATCGTTTTATACATAAAGCCAAAACTAAAAACATTGATCCATCTATTATAGACGATTATTGCAGATCGATTATATTTAACAAAACTACAGCTAACATGAAAAATCCTAAATACAAGCCTATCTTAAACATCAAAAACTATTCTTATGCAGCATTATTCAACAACATGAGCATTTATCATAAAATGGACAATCTAGCTTTCCCGATTGATACCAGAACCCAGGACGAACTCAAACATGAGCAGCGTCAACAAGAAACAATCGAAAAGAAAACAATCGAACTACAAACTATAAAAGCAATAGAAAACACTCAAGAAAACTTTTTAACCAAGTTAAAATATTTACAGGACCTTTTTAAAGAAAACTTCGAAGCACTACTAACAAAAGCAAAATCAGCGGTAGCGCGCATTAAAAACTATAACCCATTATTTGTACCGGAAATCGACGCAGTCGAAGAGCTTTATAACAATCATAGTACTTACGCAATAGTTTTATAAGCAGCTTAAAGTCAAATTAAAAACAGACGATATTTTAAGGAGGTGGTAAATATGCCGGCTAATTCCAAACGCAATACTTTAGCAATAAAGTCTAAAACAAAGGATATTCAAACGAAAAAGTTATCGATCATCAAAAATAAAAAGATAAATTC
>CAYXTQ010000171.1:0-1636 GCA_964467845.1 uncultured Methanosarcinales archaeon
AAAATCTTTTACTATTCACGATTTGCCGAAAGATGAACGTCCCCGAGAGAGGATGCTAAAATCAGGGGCACATAATTTAACCGATAAAGAGTTACTAGTGACTCTACTGGGACGCGGTATTAGTGGTGAGTCGGTGATGGTAACAGTCCAGAGGCTCTGGGGTCGTTTTCGTAAAATAAAAAGAATAGCAAATGCTTCCATTGAAGAACTTACTCGTGTTAAAGGTATCGGTCCCGCGAAGGCCACACAAATAAAAGCCGCCTTTGAATTAGGTAGGAGGTTAAACGGCAATCACAAGCCGCCCGAACCATTTATTAAATGGGCTGGAGGCAAGAGTCAGTTACTCGATCAATACTCGGCATTTTTCCCGCCAAAATACAATAAATATCTCGAACCATTTATCGGTGGTGGAGCAGTTTTTTTCCACCTTAAACCGGATAAAGCCATCCTTTCCGATCTAAACAAAGATTTAATGGATTGTTATGCAATTATAAAAAGCAATGTTCGGAAACTTATTGATATTCTTAAACAATATCAAACAAGACACAGCAAGGAGTTTTTTTATGAATTAAGAGATAAATACAACACAAATCTGCTATCGCGAGTTGAAAGGGCTGCGGCTTTTATTTATCTCAACAAAACTGGGTTTAATGGCTTATATCGTGTTAACAGTAAAGGTGGATACAATGTGCCTTTTGGGGGTTATAAAAATCCATCAATTTTTGATGAAGCCAATCTCTTAGCAGTTAGCAAGCTACTCAAAAACGCAGAATTATATGCTACGACATTTGAAAAAGTTTTAGATTATGCTGGACATAATGATTTTGTGTATTTTGACCCTCCGTATTATCCGTTGAACAAGACTTCAAAGTTTACCAGTTACACAAAAGATTCTTTCTTAGAAAAAGAGCAAGAAAAATTAGCTACCGCTTTTAAGCAATTAGATGAAAAAGGATGTATGGTAATGCTTAGCAATTCAGATACAAATTTTATAAAGAATCTTTATGAGGATTTTAGAATTGAAACAGTGAAAGCCAATCGTTTTATTAATTGTATTGGTAATAAGAGAGGTCCGATAAATGAATTGGTTATTCTAAATTATTAAGATATATGAAGATAACAAAAGGAGACAATTTAATACGGATTATGTCATTTAATAAAAAAGGTAAATTAGTTGCCCCGCTTAGAATTTTTTTGCCGGACGATAAAACAATAATTGGAGTATATCAAGGTAGTTTTAGTAAATTTGATATTTTAATAAAATATCGGCAAGTCAAAAAAGACAGTAAGTGGTCAAATATTAGAACACCAAAACATATCCATTGGGCTGTTGATCTATTAATAAAGATGCATTCCAATAAAAAGAAAATAAGACAATTTCTTGATTTTCTCTTGGATATTTGGAATAAAACACTGCCGATTAAGAGCGGGGGCGAAAGGAAGAAAATCCTGAATATTAAAAATTTATTGGAGGAGCATAAAGATAAAATAAAAGAATACCAGAGCATTAGTCAGTTCGGTGAGTATAGAATAGAATTCTTGATTTTGCTCGCCAAGCTCTTAATGATTCAAGAAAAAACAAATATGCCTGAAGCATATATGTTCAAGAAATTATTGGAAGCACTAAAGAAAGGAG
>CAYXTQ010000172.1:0-1631 GCA_964467845.1 uncultured Methanosarcinales archaeon
TAAAAAGGACAAATTGTAAAGGGTATTTTATTTTTTGTGCAATATTCAATTATTTTTTCCTTTTCTTCATTATCTTTAAACTTTACTACTACATTAATTCCTTCTTTATCCCTATGAATTATATCAAATCTTTTTAAATTTTTTTTTATTTTTTTATTGATTTTTTCATAATATTCATATTTTTTTTTCAAATTTTCTAAATTTTCTAAAAGACCTTTATAATATTTATTCTCAAAAGTTGTTAAGTTAAAGATTTCCTTTGGTTTTTCAAAATATTCTCTGTTATTTACAGCAACAAATCCGCCATAACCTAAGTTTACTGGTTTACCTTCACCAAAGCTTCCAATCATAAAATCACAGTACTTACTATAATCCTTTTTACCAATACTGCCGCTAACATCTAATATTACTAAGCATTTGCCTTTGCATATATCATATATTTCCTTTACAGGCTGCTCAGCGAAATAACCTGCTGGATTGCTATATAATAAACAATTTGCATTTTTATTTTTTTTTTTTAAGTCATTTAAATCAATGATTCCATAATTGGTTTTTACTTCTTTAACCTCCATCTCTAAATATATAGGATATTTCTTATAAGTAAACCAGCCGCCTTGATCTGGTATTAGCACAATTTTCTTTGGATTAATCTTTCTTGCGCAGTATAAACTTGCAAATATAGCAGTATTTCCCCTTGAAGTTAATTCTATATATTTTTCATTAGTTATTTTTTTTAATATCTCTATTGCTTTTTGTTTCATGATTTACTTTAAATTATCAGTAATTTATAAATATATTGCAAAATAAATTTAAATAAACCTATATTCTTAACCTTTAGATGACATATTACGACAAAATCTCAAAGGGTTATAATGAGCTGCATGGAGAAGAACAGCTAAAAAAAGTAAACATTATACTAAATAATATCAAACTAAAAAAATCAGACAAGCTTTTGGATGTTGGCTGTGGAACTGGTTTTTATCTTGATTTGTTCAAATGCAATATTACCGGAGTTGATCCTTCTGAAGAACTATTAAAGCAATGCAATCATAAAACAATTAAATCTTCTGCTGAAAGACTGCCTTTTAAAGATAATATTTTTGATTGGGTTATATCAATAACCGCTATTCACAACTTTAAAAACATCAATAAAGCATTAGATGAGATAAAACGGGTTGGAAAAAATAATTTTATATTCTCAGTTCTAAAAAAATCAAAAAAATTTGATTATATATCTAATTTAATTAGAAAAAAGTTTAAAATAAAAAAAATAATTATAGAGGAAAAAGACATAATTTTTTTTATTTTTTAATTTTTATTATTGATTTTTATTTTTATTGATTTTATTTATTTATTTATTGTTATTTAAGTTTTTTTAATGAATTTACTCTAAATAAAAAGATTTAAATAATACTTCTCTTTTAAATTTTATAAGAGGTGATATCATGGAAACATGGCTATGGATTGTAATTATTGTGATAATACTTATAGTCCTTTGGTTAGCTTTAAAAAAGAAAAAGCCAGCAGCTCCAGTAGTGAAAAAATAAAAAAAAAAAGAGTTTTTTTTTTTTTTTTTTTATTATTTTATTTTTAATAATTTTTTAATTTTTTATT
Source organism: uncultured Methanosarcinales archaeon (assembly GCA_964467845.1). GTDB lineage: Archaea > Nanobdellota > Nanobdellia > Woesearchaeales > CAYXTQ01 > CAYXTQ01. The sequence continues at coordinate 1,615 of CAYXTQ010000172.1, forward strand.
AGGTTCTATAACATTAT
>CAYXTQ010000173.1:0-629 GCA_964467845.1 uncultured Methanosarcinales archaeon
TAATTATACATCGACATAGTTTTTCAATTTTTTTTTGAAAAAAATCAACACACGTAGTAGCTCATACGAGCGGGTTTAAATCGCACTATGTAGTATGGAAATTATAGAACCTATTTTTTGGATTGATGATGAAAATGGAAAGTTTAAATCGCACTATGTAGTATGGAAATCACATTTATTCTTCCTCAAACGGTTCATTGTTTTCATCTTCTGTTATCTCACTCAACTGCTCATCCTCTTTTGTTTTCCTTCTCGCATCATTTACGAAAAATTTCCAGTTCGTGCTTATCTTCTCCAGATAATTTGAAAAGGTCAATGAAAGCTGTAGCACAAGTGGGCGACCTTTCTTCATGCTTTGCTGTAGCTCTCTCCTTCCTTCAAGCAGACCAGAGCGCTTTAACTTTGGAATTATCACGTTCTCGAGTGTTGCCTTGCTGTATTCTCTTCTCTTCAAAAAATCGCTTATATCCTTACTCCTTATAATCCTCTTCTCATAAAACAATTCTAAAAAAGCGCATGCAACCTCGTAGTATTTCGGCTGATATATCTGCGGAAATATAAAATCTACAATGTCCTTAAAACCCCACAAAGTCTCACCGGTAAGCCCGCCTTTTTTCTTTATGAAGACA
>CAYXTQ010000173.1:639-1600 GCA_964467845.1 uncultured Methanosarcinales archaeon
TATTGCCTTTTTTTCCCATTTCCTCACCTTTTTTGCTTTTCCTTGCGGAGACTAACCCTCACATTTTTGTGAGAGTTCAAAAACTTTTTGGATTTTTTAAATGTTTTTAATATATCTATTCTAATCAATATGTTTTATTAGTTCTATAATAAAATAACCTATATGATAGTATACAAAAAATAGAACTAATTAATAATATACTATCAAACATATCTATCATACTACTATAAAAATTAATCGGATTTTTGCACTTTTCGCCGAGAATATCACAAAAAGAAGTCTCATGGGCTATCGCATAGAGTGAAAAAATCCTGTTTTTTGCGATAATTGCCATGTTAGTATTAATTAACAATGATTGTTAATATTTTTCAAGGAGCTTTTTGATTCCTAAAGCATTTGTATATTGTTATAGTATTAAGTAGCTTAAATATATAAAATACCCTTGATTAAACGGTAAAAAAGCCTGAAAATAGGCAAAACACAGGTGGTTGTCTACTATAATAGTGTTTAGCAGTATTTTTTCACTATACCTGAAAACTCCGATTTTTTAGCCATTTTTTACCTATTTAGGATATACCTCACGGCAAAAATACCCTAACTCCTGAGCAGATCAGAAAAATGCAGGTTTTTGTATTTTTTGATATTTAATATACTCATTAAATAGGATATATTCTAAAGGGCATATAACAAAATATACCTAATAAAAGTATATTCAAATAGTATCTATTATAAAATATATATTAAAATAGATATATTTTAAACTATCTAAAAACCACAAAATTTTTCGCAATGGTTTGTGAGAGTTCTCTAACTCAAATTTGAGTAACGAGAATAATTTTGAGTATTTATAACGTTGCACGATATTATACTATACATAATGATAATAAATGCTGGTCTGTTAGTTGGCAAAGAGTTTGAGTTTCTGGAAGAAGGAAATATCATTATAGAGCAAGGCAGGATA
>CAYXTQ010000174.1:0-1582 GCA_964467845.1 uncultured Methanosarcinales archaeon
GCAAATATACTCATTGCAGGCAATCTTTTATAATTGCCTAAAGCAGGAAAATACTTTTCCATAGGCAATAAATGATATGCTGGAGCTGGAATATCATCTAAGTTCTTTATCAATGGTCTTAATGGATTATGAACAATTTTTCCATTTTTCTTATAAACTATTCCCAAAATATCCTTTGGATTCTTACCATTAACCAACTCCTTCATTGTTTCCTCTCCTTCATCTATTACTACAAAATCAACGTTTTTATTGGATATAACCTCATTTGGCATTACACTTGGATGCACCCCACCTAAAACAACCTTTGTCTTAGGCCACATTTTTTTGGCTATCTCAGCAATCTTTAAAGCATTATTAATCAGGCTAGTAGTAGCAGTAATGCCAATAAATCTCGGCTCTTCATATTTCCTTAACCTATTTTCTATTATATCCAGAGAAACCTTTTCAGCAGTACAGTCTAATATCTTAACTTTTTTACCATCCTTTTCTAAAACAGAGGCCATATAAGCCAATCCTAAACTAGGTAAACAACTACCTACTTTTTTCCATAAATTACTCTTATTTTCAATAACCCATGGTGGATCTATTAGTAGAACATCCATTTTAATCAATAAATTTATATTTTAATAAAGTCCAAACAGCCTCTAAGCCATCTTTCCAGTTGATTTTTTTACCTTCTTCTACCGATCTTGGATGATAGCTAATAGGAATTTCCATTATTTTAATCTTTCTCTTTGCTAATTTTGCTGTAACCTCTGGGCAAAATTCAAACCTTTTACATTTCAGGTTTAAATTCTTTATAACATCTGCTTTAAATACTTTATAACAAGTCGCTTCATCTGTAATATGCAAGTTTGGATATAAAAGATTAGCTATAAAATTTAGACCAATACCACCAATATAAAAGCCAATATTAGCATACTCTTCTTTCTGTTTTTGTAATCTTCTTGAACCATAAACAACTTTAGCCTTACCCTCAACAATAGGTTTTATTAGTTTATGATAGTCATTTGGATCATATTCTAAATCAGCATCCTGTATTATTACAATGTCTCCTGTTGCATGTTTTAAACCAGTTCTTATAGCCATTCCTTTGCCTTGGTTTTTTTCATGGAATATTACCTTATATTTCCTTTTAACTTTATTTAGAAAATCTCTTGTGCCATCCCTGCTTCCATCATCTACTATTATAATCTCTTTATTTATTCCTTTAACATTTTCTACCTTTTTCAAAAGTTTTGGCAGTGTTTTTTTTTCATTATAAACAGGTATAATTATAGATAGTTTCATTCTAAATACTTTTTTCTTTTTACTTATAATATTTAAATATTGTTATTTAAAATTTTTAAAAAAAAAAAAAAAATATGAAAATTCCTTTATCCTATTTTTTTTTATTGGAATTTTTGTCTTATTCCTTTAATGCTTATTTAAAGGAACAATATAAGACGATTTTTGCTATCTATAAATTAGATAAAACAAAAATCATTTTTTATTGGTTATTGATTTTTCTTTTAAATTTTAACTTAGAAACTTAACAAACTCGAAAGCTTTATAAATATTTAACAATTTTATAATAAAAACA
>CAYXTQ010000175.1:0-1579 GCA_964467845.1 uncultured Methanosarcinales archaeon
GTTGTTTGTGATATAACACTTATTTTTCTATAGTTTTTTAGTTTTTTAACCTCATCAATGTTTTCAATTACAATTTTTTTTTTTAAGTTACCAATAATACCCTTAACTTCAGGATGGTTTTTTTCACCTATTACAATAACCTGGTAGCCTTGTTTTTCTGACATTTTAGCCAAAAATTGTGCTTTTTTTACAAAAGGGCATGTTGCATCTATTATCTTAATTTTTTTTTTTTTTAGTTTTTTTAAAACAGAATCAGGAACTCCATGTGCTCTAATTATTACTGTTTTTTCCTTTATTTTACCTATTGAATTTACAGCTTTAATTCCTTTTTTTTTTAAAATAGCAATAACTTGGGGATTGTGGATTAATGGGCCTAAGGTATTTGCTTTACCTTCTGTTTTTTTAGCTATATCTAAAGCGCGCTTTACTCCAAAGCAAAATCCGTAGTTCTTAGCTAACTTAATGTTCATTTTAGATTGTATTTGTAAGATATATCTTTTTATATTTATTTTTTAAGGATTTATATGCTTTTTTCTGCTCTTTTTTGTTTTTGAATATTGCAAAAATTGTTGGGCCAGAACCGGACATCTGAGCAGCTAGTGCTTTATTTTCTGTTAAATCCTTTTTTATTTCATTTATGATTGGATATTTTTTTTCTATAATTGGTTCAAAATCATTGAAAATGTTTTTTGCAATTAAGCTGAGATCAGATTTTTGGATTGCTTCCAAAATATCATTTTGGTTTATTTTTTTATAGGATTTTATTAATGAGTATGCTTCTTTTGTTGAAACTTTAATATTAGGGTTGATTAAGATCAATGGAATCTTTGGAAGGTTTTTAAGCTTTAATATTAACTCACCCCTTCCTTTAACTAAGCAAGTATGGCCTGTTAAACAAAATGGAACATCAGAGCCTAATTCTAAAGAAGTATCTAATAAATCCTGAAAACTAAGATTTAATTTCCATAACTTGTTTAAGGCATAAAGAGTAGTTGCTGCATCGCTTGAGCCACCTGCTAATCCAGCAGCAATTGGAATTTTTTTTTTTATTTTTATTTTAATTCCATCTTTAACTTTATATTTTTTTTTTAGTAAAAATGCGGTTTTGTAAACAATGTTTTCTTTTTCGGAAATTTCTTTGCAATCTACAATAATATCGTTTTTTATTTTTTTGAATTTTAAAATATCATGCAAATCTATTTGATTCATAATTGAAGAAATATTATGATAATTATCTGGCCTTTTTTCTAGTATGTTTAAAGTAAGATTTATTTTTGCGTATGATTTTAATTGCATTTTTTTTTTTTTTTTATTGAATTCACGAAAATCTACGATTTTCGGGATCCTTGAAAATTGAAAATTTTCAGGACACTTAGAAACTCTGAAAGAGTTTCTGGTGTGATCAGAAATGCAAACATTTCTGACAAACAGGAAATCTTTGATTTCCACGTTCACAGAAAATCCTTTGGATTTTCTCGTGTTTTATTATTGAATTCACCAAAAATAAAAAAACAATATTAATAAAAAGGGGGAATACAGTTATCGTTTACTTAATATTTTAGTAACGTTCCCCACCCCC
>CAYXTQ010000176.1:0-1558 GCA_964467845.1 uncultured Methanosarcinales archaeon
TTTATTTAATATTGGTTAATGACCATTGATTAAAATTCATTAAATTTAAAAAAAAAAAATTATAAAAAATAATTTTAAAATGCCAATAAAAAACATTATATTTGACTTATCTGGAGTTTTAATTGATGATGTTTATGCAGTTTATGCTTCTTATATGTACGTATTCAGGAAAAATAATATAAAAGAGATTACTTTAGAAGAATTCAAAGACCAGTTTGTTCTACCATATTACTTATTTGTAAAAAAATACATCAAAAACAAGGATGTTGCTGAATTAAAAAAACAATTCTATGATTTTTATAACAAACAAAACTTCAAGCCAAAAGCATTCAAAGAAACAAAACCAGCTTTAGAGTTTTTAAAAAAAAATAAAATAAAAATGATAGTGTTAAGTGCAAAAAAACAATTCTTTGTAAAAAAAGAACTACAACAATTATCTTTAAAAAAATATTTTACTGCTATCTACGGAACTGTAAAAGATAAATCTGCTGTTATAAACAAAATATTAAAAAAACATAACTTTAATCCAAAAGAAACTGTCTATGTCGGAGATATGACTCATGATATAGATGCAGGCAAAGCAGGTAATGTAAAAACAATAGCAGTTTTAACAGGCTATCAACCTAAAAAAAAACTGGAAAAAAGCAATCCTGATTATATAATAAAAGATTTGACAGAATTAAAATGTCAGAAATTTTTTATAAAAAATTTCTGAGCATGCTCAAAAACCACTATAAACATTTGCGATAAGCAATATGCAACCATTACTTGAATGGTGGTTTTTGACAAGATTAATACAAAGCTCTTCTTAATTTTTTTGCTGCTTTTTTTAATCTCTTACTTTCGTATATCATATCCTCTACCGCATCCTTAAACTCATCACTTACCTTGCCCAACTCTAATTTTTTCTCCATCTCCTCTAATTTTTCATCAGAAAAATAATCTTTAAAATAACCTTTAAAAGGCACTAAAGCCTTTGTAAATTCCTCCCACCTCTTTTTTAGTTTTTCATCCATTCTTCCTCCTGTCTAAATATTCCTTAACCCTTTTATCACCTGTTGGCTTGGCATTTTTTCCTAAACTATAATAAATCTTTTCCACTTCCTTACCCCAGCTATAGTCTCCTTCTTCTTTCTTAATCTCACTTACCTTTATCTCTTCTAAATCAACACCCTTCTTTAAATGATAATATATGCTTCTCATTGTAACTGGAGGATAAACTGCTTTATAAATTTTATAAATATCATAACCATAATCTTTCTTTATAAAAAAAAGTATCTCAATTATATTCTTTCTTATCTCTGATTTCACTGGACGACCTTTTCCCATTATTATTACCTATTAATTTTCTATACAGGAAAATCTAAGATTTTCCGATTGAAAATTATAATAATTTTCAATATAGAAAATAAAAGAAGTATTTAAATGTTTTTATTTTTTAAAACCATTATTTAATTTATCATTATTTCTTATATTAAAATCTTCACCTTTATTTGTGCACTCGTTCCAGTTTTGTTTTTTTTTTTATTATTTTTAATTCATTGATTATTTAAAATTT
>CAYXTQ010000177.1:0-1531 GCA_964467845.1 uncultured Methanosarcinales archaeon
TGCTTAATCAATTAGCTGCTTTCTGGTTTGAAAAGACAAAGCGTATTGTTAAAAATCATATGATTGATGTTCCTGATCCAAATGTTATGGTAACTACTGAAGTAAAACCATATCCTGTTGAGATGGTTGTCAGGGGTTATATAACCGGAGTTACTAAAACAAGTGCATGGTATAACTATCAACATGGCGTAAGAAATTTCTGTGGAAATATTTTACCAGAAGGCCTTAGAAAAGATCAAAAACTGCCAAAACCAATATTGACTCCAACAACAAAAGGAGAGCATGGTGCTCATGATGAAAGCATTTCTATAAAAGAGATTGTAGAAAGAGGTTTAATTGATAAAAAAAAAATGGATAAATTAACAGAAATCAGCTTTAAGTTGTATGAGTTTGGTGTTAAGGAATGTGCAAAGCAAGGCATTATTTTAGTTGATACAAAGTATGAGTTTGGAAATTTAAATAGAGAAATAGTTTTAATGGATGAAATACATACTCCAGATTCTTCAAGATTCTGGTTTAAAGATACTTATAAAGAATTGTTTGAGAAAGGGGAGGAGCAGAGAAAAATTGACAAAGAGTATGTAAGGACATGGCTTGCTGAAAAAGGTTTTTTAGGAGATGGACATATTCCAAAAATTCCTGACGAAGTAAAAATAGAAGCAGCAAAAAGATACATCCAAGCTTATGAGTTAATAACAGGTCACGATTTCAAGGCAAAGAATGAAAATATATTGGAGAGAATAAAAAAAAAACTGAAGAAAAAAGGTTACATGTAAATGAAATTTTTCTTTATTTTTTTAGAATGCGTATGGTTTATGTTACCTGCTATAATTGCTAATATGATGCCTGATTTATTTAAAAAAAACTTAAAATTTTTGGCAAAACCTGTTGATTTTAATAGATCATATAAAGGAAAAAGAATTCTTGGAGACAATAAAACTTTAAGAGGTTTTTTTGTAGGAACAGTATTTGCAATAATTATTGCTTTTTTTCAGACAAAGTTATATTTTTATAATGATTTTTTTAAATCAATCAGCCTAATTGATTATTCTAATGTAAATTTTATATTAATTGGATTTTTTTTTGGTTTTGGAGCTTTACTTGGAGATTCTGTTAAAAGCTTTTTTAAGAGAAAAAAAAATATTGAACCAGGAGAAAAATGGTTTCCTTATGATGAAATAGATTGGATTCTTGGTAGCCTTTTATTAACTTCATTTATTTATGTTCTCGATATTGAACATTTTCTTATGGTTATTATTTTTTTTCCATTATTACATGTTGTTATTAATCATATAGGATTTTATTTAAAGCTAAGGGATAAGAAGTGGTAAATGTTCTCTAAAAATTAACATTCTTTCTTTAAAAAAGCGAAAAGTTTATAAATAATGAACATTTAGTATATTATATATGGAGCTTTACAAATTATTTACAAAAAGAAACCTTGAAATCTTAAATCTGTTAATGAAGGAAAATTTGCATATAAGGGATATTGCCAGCAAAATAGGTTGTAGTCCAGCTAAGGTTCATAATA
>CAYXTQ010000178.1:0-1505 GCA_964467845.1 uncultured Methanosarcinales archaeon
AAAAAATGCTTGAAAATCATTTATGATTTTCAGCACCAACTTCGTTGGGAAAAAAAAAAAAAGAGTAAAATGAATTTAATCTATAATATAAGTTTTAAAGTAATATCTGATACTTCTTTTTCTAAATTTGTTTATATGTTTAAGAGGGTTTTTATCAGGATTGAAAATAAATTTATACTATATTTTTTTATTGCCATAATATTGGCTGTACTTATCACATTTTTTTATTATAAGTATATAAGCAGATTACTAAAAATTGAGGAATTAAAAATATTGAATCTATTAAAGAGGGTTTTTAGGCCTATATTCAGGAAGAAGGGGCCTGGTGTTTTAACAGAGCATGAAATTTTTACAAAAAGGCAATTAAAAAAAATAGAAAAAAGAAAAAGGATGTTTGAGGTTTTTGGTAGCAAAGAGATTAAAAAAGATAGGGCTGGTGTTACTAAAGAAATTGAAGAAACACCTATCAGAGAGGATGTTGAGAAAGAGGAAGGGTATATAATGTGGCCGCCAAAGCCTAAATAAAATTTAAATAAAAAAAAAATCTTTGCATGGTTAAGATGATAGATAAAGAAAGGGTTAAGTTCATATTAAACAAGAAGAGCATTATTACAATAATAGTTATATTTGTATTGGTTTTTATTTTACTTGTTTTCATTGATATAAACATTAATCCTTATCCTCCAAAAATAGTTTTTATAGATAAGGAAAGTGATGAAATGCTAAATGGCAAGGTTTTACTGGATGATGATTATGTTGGTGACAGCAAAAATGGAGAGTTCACAGGGTTGCCTGATGATTTTTGTAAAAAAGAGCATAAAATAACTTTAGAGTTAAGTGATAGGCAGTATTCATGGAAGAGTTTTCCATCAGATTGTGAGCTTAATTATATAATTTTTAAGGTTGAAAGGGAAAAAATACTTGAAAAAAAAATTATTACAATGGGGTTTTTTGTTAAGGAAACTAAGGAGCCTATAAAAGGAACATTGTATTTTGATAATAAATCTATTGCAGATACAAGTGGTGAGTACAAGGTTGATGTAGATACATGTAATAGTATTAGGACTATAAATATAAAAACGAAAAAAAAAGATATAGAATGGAAACACCATAGTTTGTGGTGCGAGAGTTATGATATAATAAACTATTCTATTTCCCAGGATGAACTAGAGTAATTTTTGAAATGATTTTATTGCATCCCTGAAACCTTTTTTTTTGAAATCAGGCCATAGCTTTTCTGAGAAATAGATAAATGAGTTTACAGAATCCCACAACAAGAAATTTGGAATTTTTTTTTTTTCTCCATTTTTTATTATTATGTCAGGCGGTAAAAAATAAGATGAATATAGGTTTTCCTTGATTAAGGATTTATCTATTGAATCCGGGTCTAGTTTTTCTGCCTTAACCTGTCTTGCCAGTAGTTTGCAGGCATCTACTATCTCTTCCTGACCGTCATAATTTACACAAAAATTTACAAAATAACTGTCATAATCTTTGGTTTCATC